>PUKW01000255.1 GCA_003550665.1 Paracoccaceae bacterium
GCGCGATTTCGAGACGGTCTTCGCGGACGGGGTGGATGCGATCCTGACCCCGGCGACGCCCTCGGCGGCCTTCGGGCTCGGCGAGATGGGCGGCGAGGATCCGGTGGCGATGTATCTCAACGATATTTTTACCGTGCCGGTGAACATGGCCGGGCTGCCCGGCGTTTCGGTGCCCGCGGGACGCGACGCGCAGGGCCTGCCGCTGGGCTTGCAGATCATCGGCCAGCCCTGGGGCGAGGGCGATATGCTGAATGTTGCGCATGTAATCGAGCGCGCCGCCGGTCCGGTTTCACGGCCGGAAAAATGGTGGTAGGGGCCGCGCCATGAAGACGCTGCACACCCATACCTCCCGAGCCCTGCTTCTGGGCACCGCGCTCGCGCTGATCGCCGCCTGTGCGCCCACCCAGGCGCCACAGGAACAGGACGCGGCCGACAGCGCCGAAGACACCACCCAGGCCGATGACGGCGCGCCGATCTCCGCGATCCCCGATCTCGACGACCCCGACGAGACCCCGCGCGCGAGCGCCGGGGAAAGCGCCGATGATGATGGCGAGAGCATCGCGCGCGATGCCCTGGCCGCGGTGCGCGGCGATGACGCCGGGGACGACACCGATGCGGGGGATGACGATCCCTTCGGCACGCCCGAACCCGCGGACTCCGGTGCCGATATCGATCCGCAGGCCGATAGCGGCACCGAACCGGATACCACCGGGACCAATGGCGACGAAGAGGTCGATCTTGCCGAGGAGCAGGTCGACCCGCCCGCGCCCGACCAGCCCGTCACCCAGGGCGACACCCCGGACGACGCCGACCCGGACGCGCCCAATGTCGTGGAATATGCGCTCTCGACGCAGCACGCCGTCGGCGAGACGCAGCACAGCCGCCGCGGCCTGTTCGCCGAGCGCCGCTTTCAGCGCAACTGCGCCGAGTTCGACAACCAGGACCTCGCACAGGAGGAGTTCCTGCGTCAGGGCGGCCCCGAGGAGGATCCGCGCGGCCTTGATCCGAATGGCGACGGCTTTGCCTGCTGGTGGGACCCCGAACCCTACCGGGCCGCCGCCCGCGCAGAGTGATCACCACGCGGCGCTCGCCCAATCACGGCCCGCGCCGGGGCGGCGCGCGCCCCGACATGGTGGTGATCCACTATACCGGGATGCAGAGCTGTGTCTCCGCGCTCGCGCGGCTGTGCGATCCGGCGGCGGCGGTGTCGGCGCATTACCTGATCGCGGAGGACGGGACCACATGGTCGCTCGTGCCCGAGGCCGCGCGCGCCTGGCATGCCGGGGCAGGGGGCTGGGGATCGGTCGATGATGTCAATTCGCGCTCGATCGGGATCGATCTTGCCAATACTGGCGCGCATCCCTTTTCCGAGCCGCAGATGCGCGCGCTCGAGGCGCTGTTGCCCGGCGTGATGCGGCGCTGGGCCGTGCCGCCCGAGCGGGTGATCGGTCACCGCGACATGGCGCCGGAGCGCAAGGCCGATCCCGGCCCGCGCTTCGACTGGCGCCGCCTCGCGCATGGCGGGCTGTCGGTCTGGCCCGGCCATGGCGGCGGCGACGCGGCGCTCGCGGACAGCCTGACGCGCATCGGTTATCCGGCGGCGCCGGCGACAGCGCGCCTGCGCGCCTTTCGCGACCGGTTCCGCCCCTGGGCGCAGGGCCCCGAGGACGGCACCGACCGCGCCCTTGCCGCCGATCTGGCCCGGCGCTTTCCGGCGCTCTGAAAGCGAAAGGGCCGGGGCAGCGACCCCGGCCCTGTCTTGCCGCATCGGGCGTCCGGCACTCAGGCCGTCTTCATGGGCCGGTTGTGGATGAACCACAGCTCCAGCGCGGCGATCGCGGCGACCGGGATGCCGGCGATCATGTGCGCCGCGAAGGCCGCGGTCATCGCCGAGAAGCCCAGCAGGAAGGGCGCGACGATTGCCCAGACCCCGAGGGCCAGATGCGCCGAGGGTGCCCACCGGTTGGCCCAGAAGAGCGTGGCGACGGCCAGCAGCGCGATCGCGGCGCCCACGATCCAGCCATTGAGCGCCGCCGCCAGTGCCGCGGTAAAGCCCAGCACCCACGGTGTCAGCGCCAGAGCCACGCCGATGACGGCCTTGGCAATACCGAAAGCGGTTTCCTCAAAGCGACGATCGATCTGCAGTCTCATTGTCACACCTCCTTTGTCGGACCTGCACAATGGATCCGGGGCGGCGCCGGCCCCGGCTGCGGATCAGCCCCCGGCGCTGATCTCGATGCGCTTGGCGTTGCCCGGCGCGTCCGCCGGCTTCGGCACCGTCACGGTCAGCACGCCGTTGCGGAAGCTGGCATCGACCTGCTCCTGCCCGACTTCGAAGCCGAGCGGGATGCGGCGCTCGAAGCGGCCATAGAAGCGCTCGGAGACGCGGCGCGCATCGTCGTTGTGCTCGGCCTTCTTCTCGCCGCGCAGCACCAGCGCGTCGCCCTCCAGCGAAAGGTCGATGTCGTCATGGGTCATGCCCGCGACCTCGGCGGTGACGCGGATCTCGTTGCCGTGGTCGCTCACCTCGATGGAGGGCCAAAGCCCGGTCGGCAGGCCGCGCTCGGCGCCCGGCACGGCGAAGCCGCGAAGCGCCTCGTCGAAGAGCTGGTTGATGTCGCGGTGCAGCGCCAGGAACGGATCACGCGTCTCGCGGTCCGTCATGGTCGGTGCGCGGGTGACGTTGCGGGTGAAGGGAGCCAGTGTGTTCATGGTCAACCTCCTTTCCGTCTCGCCTGTTCCTTTGCTGTCCCGACTCCGCGTGACCGGAGCCGGTTTCGATGTCCGGTGTCCCGACGGAAGGACGCGACGGCCACGCGATAGTTTATCGAAAGCGGCCCGAATGCCGGGCGGGTGGCTGCGCCAAACCCAGTCGGGTGCAGCCGAAATCTGGGAGCGCCGCTTCGCGGTTTCAAGAGGGGCGGGTCAGGCGCGTTTCGCGCCCATGCGTGCCACGCCGAGCACCTCGAGCACCTTCGCCTCGATCTGCGGCGCGTTCATCCCGGCGACCTCGTACATGTCCGCCGGGCTGGCCTGATCGATGAAGATATCGGGCAGCACCATGGAGCGGAATTTGAGCCCCGCATCGAACACCCCTTCCTCGGCGAGGAGCTGCGCGACATGGCTGCCGAAGCCGCCCACGGCGCCCTCCTCGATGGTGATGAGCGCCTCGTGCCGAGCGGCGAGATCGAGGATCAACTCGCGGTCGAGCGGCTTGGCAAAGCGCGCATCCGCAACCGTGGGCCGCACACCGCGCGCATCGAGCGCCTCGCAGGCCGTCATCACCTCCGACAGCCGCGTGCCGAAGGACAGGATCGCAACGCCCGAGCCCTCGCGGATCATCCGGCCCTTGCCGATCTCGAGCGGCGTGCCGCGCTCGGGCATCTCGACGCCGGCGCCCTCGCCGCGCGGGAACCGGAACGCGATGGGGCCGTCATCGTGGCGCGCGGCGGTGGCGACCATGTGGACGAGCTCGGCCTCGTCCGCGGCGGCCATCACCACGAAGCCGGGCAGGTTGGCGAGATAGGCGATGTCGAAGCTGCCCGCATGGGTGGCGCCGTCGGCGCCGACGAGCCCGGCGCGGTCGATCGCGAAACGCACCGGCAGGCGCTGAATGGCGACGTCATGGACGACCTGGTCGTAACCGCGCTGCAGGAAGGTCGAGTAGATCGCGGCGAAGGGGCGCATGCCGCCGGCGGCCATGCCCGCACAGAAGGTCACGGCGTGCTGCTCGGCGATGCCGACATCGAAGCAGCGCTCGGGAAACCGCTCGGCGAAGAGGTCAAGCCCGGTGCCGCCGGGCATCGCGGCGGTCACCGCGGTGATGCGGGGGTCGTCCTCGGCCTCCTGCATGAGGCTGCGCGCGAAGACCTTGGTGTAGGCGGGCGCGTTGGAGGCGGCCTTCTTCTGCTCGCCGGTGACGGGGTCGAACTTGGCGGTGGCGTGGCCGCCATCGGCGGCCTGCTCGGCGGGGCGGTAGCCCTTGCCCTTGGTGGTGCTGACATGGATGAGCACGGGGCCGTGCGCACGCTCGCGCACCGTGCGCAGCACCGGCAGGAGCTGCTCCATGTCGTGGCCATCGATGGGGCCGATATACTTGAAGCCGAGTTCCTGAAACAACGTGCCGCCCACGGTCATGTGCTTGAGCAGGTCCTTGGCGCGCTTGGCGCCCTGCTGGAAGGGGGACGGCAGCATGCCCACCGCGCCCTTGGCGGCAGCCTTGAAGTCCTGAAACGGTGCGCCGGCATAGAGCCGCGAGAGGTAGGACGACATCGCCCCCACCGGCGGGGCGATCGACATCTCGTTGTCATTGAGGATCACGATGAGCCGCTTGCCCAGATGCCCGGCATGGTTCATCGCCTCATAGGCCATCCCCGCCGAGAGCGCGCCGTCGCCGATCACCGCGATGGCGTCGCCGATGCCGTGCTCGGCCTCGCCGCCGAGATCGCGCGCGGCGGCAAAGCCGAGCGCGGCGGAGATCGAGGTCGAGGAATGCGCGGCCCCGAACGGGTCATAGGGCGATTCTGAGCGCTTCGTGAAGCCCGACAGCCCGTCCTTCTGGCGGATGGTACGCATGCGGTCGCGCCGGCCGGTGAGGATCTTGTGCGGATAGGCCTGGTGGCTGACATCCCAGATGAGCCGGTCGCGCGGCGCGTCGAAGACCGCATGCAGCGCCACCGTCAGCTCCACCACGCCAAGCCCCGCGCCCAGATGCCCGCCCGTCTCGGAGACCGCCGTGATCGTCTCGGCACGAAGCTCGTCGGCAAGCTGTCGCAGCTGACGGTCGCTGAGCCCCTTCATGTCGGCGGGCACCCGCACCCTGTCGAGGAGCGGCGTGCTGGGTCTTTCGGTCATTTCGTCACCGCCCCGATCTTCAGCTGTCCCGCGAAATAGCGAACTGCGCCACCTGTCGCAAGGTTTGCGCCGCCGCACCGTAAATGTCGAGCGACCCGGCCGCCTCCTCGGCGAGTTCGCGCGCACGCGCCTTCGCGCCGTCCAGCCCGAGCAGCGAGACGAAGGTCGCCTTGCCCGCGCCCGCATCCTTGCCCACGCTCTTGCCCAGGCGCGCCGCGTCGCCCTCCACGTCGAGGATGTCGTCGGTGATCTGGAAGGCCAGGCCGAGCGCGTCAGCGTAGCGCCCCAGCGCCTGCGTATCCGCCCCGGCCATCCGCGCGCCCGCCTGCGCCGACCAGCGAAACAGCGCCCCGGTCTTGCCGGCCTGAAGCTCGGTGATCTCGGCAAGGCCGAGCGGGGCCGTGGCGCTCTCGGCGGCGATGTCGCGCGCCTGGCCGAGCACCATGCCATGCGCCCCCGCCGCCCGCGCCAGCGCCACCGACAGATCGAGCCGGCGCGCGGGCTCGGGCACGCCCTCATGGGCGACGAGCTCGAAGGCGAGGCAATGCAGCGCGTCGCCCGCGAGGATCGCCGTCGCCTCGTCCCAGCGGCGATGCACCGTGGGCTGGCCGCGGCGCAGATCGTCGTCATCCATCGCCGGCAGATCGTCATGCACGAGCGAATAGGCGTGAATGACCTCGACGGCGGCTGCGGCATGGATCGACTGCTCGGGCGCGATACCGTGCAGCCGCGCGCTTTCGATCACGAGCAGCCCGCGCATCCGCTTGCCGCCGCGCAGCGCATACCGCATCGCCGCCGTCACGGGCGCCTCGGCGAAATCCGCCATCGCGGTTTCGAGGCGCGCCTCGATCGCGGCCGCGGCGGCGGTTCGCGCCGCCTCCATCACGATCCGTCGGCCGGCGCGGTCCCGACCGGCTCGCCGCTCTCGGCCAGCCGGATCTGCTCGACGCGCTCCTCGGCGGCCTTGAGCTTGCCGTCGCAATGCGCCTTGAGCTCCGCGCCGCGCTCGTAAAGCTTGATCGACTCCTCGAGCGCGACCTCCCCCTGCTCGAGCCGTGTCACCACCTGCTCGAGCTCGGCCATCGCCTCCTCGAAGCTCATCTCGCCCACCGGCTTGTCGCTCATGCGCCCCGCTCCATCAACTGCTCGACATGCGCCGCGGCGGATGCCGCCAGCGCGCCGAGATCATAACCCCCCTCCAGCGCCGAGACCACCCGGCCGCCCGCATGCGCCTGCGCGATGTCGCAAATCCGCGCCGTCGCCCAGGCGAAATCCTCCACATCGAGCATGAGTTGCGCGAGCGGATCGGCGCGATGCGCGTCGAACCCGGCCGAGACCAGCACGAGCTCGGGCGCGAAATCGTCGAGGAAGGGCAGCGCCTCGTCCTCGATGGCGGAGCGGAACGGCGCCGAGCCCGCGCCGGGCTCCAGCGGGATGTTGCGGATCTGGCCGTGCGCGCCGCGCTCCCCAGGTGCGCCACTGCCGGGCCAGAGCGGCATCTGATGGGTGGAGACGAATCGGATGCGCGGCTCGTCCCACAGAAGATCCTGCGTGCCGTTTCCGTGATGCACGTCGAAATCGAGGATCGCGACGCGTTCGAGGCCGTGGACATCGAGCGCGATCTTCGCGGCGATGGCGACATTGCCGAACAGGCAGAACCCCATTGTCCGGTTTCGCTCCGCGTGGTGACCCGGCGGGCGCGTGGCAACGAAGGCGCTCAATGCGGCCCCGCCGAGCACCATCTCCACCGCCCGCGCCATCCCGCCGACGCCGCGCAGCGCCGCCTCCATGGAGCCGCGGGAGACATGCGTGTCGGCATCGAGCGCGGCCACCCCCTGCGCCGGGATCGCCGTTTCGATCCGCGCGAGATGCGCCGGATCGTGACAGCGCAGCACATCCTCGCGCGTGCCCAACGGCGCCTCCTCGCGCAGCAGACCCGCGAAGTCGTCCCCGCCGAGGGCATCGCGCAGCGCCTCCATGCGCGCGGGGCGCTCGGGGTGACCCGAGGGGGTCTTGTGGCGTTCGGCGTCGGGGTTGGTGATCAGCGCGGTGGTCATTGGCGGCCTTTCGGTCGGTGCGGTCGGGGGTTGGTCAGGTGTCGAGCTCGGGCAGGCGGTCCACCACCTCGGCGAGCCGGGCGTCGATCACTTCGAGATACTCGGTCCAGCTCTCGAATCCCGAGACCTCCTGCGCGCCGTCGGAGATGCCGCGCAGCCCGATCAGCGGCAGGGCGAAGCGGTCGGCGGCGCGCATCACGGCGAAAGTCTCCATGTCGACCATGTCGGCCTCGATGCGCGCATAGCCCTCGCCGGTGACGATATCCGCGCCGGTCGACAGCGTCGTGGCGGGCAGGCCGGGCAGACGGTGCGGCAGTGGCACCGTCGCGGGCAGGTCTAGAAACGGCGTGGTGCCCGGCGCGAAGCCGAGCGGCGAGGCGTCGATGTCGCGGTAGCTGACATGGCTGACCTGGTAGATCGCCGCCTGTTCGAGCACCGCCGAGCCGGCCGAGCCAAGCGAGACGACGAGATCAGGCAGCGCATCGCGCGCGGCGAGCCCGGCGAGCGCGGCGGCGGTGGTCACCCCGGCCTCGACCGGGCCGACCCCGCACATTAGCGGCGTGATGCGCTTGCGCAGCTCGGGGCCGTATTCGGCATCGGCCGCCATCACGAACAGGGCATTGCGCGCGCCGACGCGGTCGGGCGTGGGGATCGGGGACATGGGCACCTCTTTGGCCGCAGGCTAGCGCCGCGCCGCGCGCCGGGCAAGCGCGGCTCAGTCGGTCTGCAGCCGGTAGCCCGAGCCGCGCACGGTCTGCAGGTAGCGCGGCTCGCGGGGGTCGCGCTCGATCTTGCGGCGCAGGCGGGTGATCTGGACATCGACGGCGCGCTCCTGGGCGTGGCCGCGGTCGCGGCCGAGTTCCTCGGCGAGGCGGCCGCGCTCGACCGCGACGCCGGGCTGGCGCGCAAAGATGCGCATGAGTGCGACCTCGGTGCCGGTCAGCCCGACCCGCTCGGTGCCGTGCCAGAGTTCGTCGCGCGCGGGATCATAGCGCATCGCGCCGAGCTGCAGCACCTGCGGCGCGGCGTCCGGCTCGGCCTCGGGCACGCGGCGCAGGATCGCGTTGATGCGCAGCAGGAGCTCGCGCGGCTCGAAGGGCTTGGGCAGGTAGTCGTCGGCGCCGGCCTCCAGACCTGCGATGCGGTCCGAGGCCTCGCCGCGGGCCGTCAGCAGCAGGATCGGGGTGTCGGACTGCGCGCGCACCGCGCGGGTCAGGCTGATGCCGTCCTCGCCGGGCATCATGACATCGAGCACGACCAGATCGAAGGCCAGCCCCGCAAGCAGCCGCCGCGCCGCCGCCGCATCGGCCGCGACGCTCACCCGAAAGCCGTAGCGGATCAGGAAGCGGCGCAGCAGATCGCGGATCCGCGCATCGTCATCGACGATCAGCAGATGCGGGAAGGGCGCGTCGCTCACGGCTTCGACTCCTTGTGGGCGAGATAATGCTTGCGAATCTCGGGCTCCATCATCGCTTCGAGCACCTGGCGAAACCCGGCCACGGCCTCGGGCCCCGCCGCGCGGAACGCCGCGCGCATGCGCTTGCGCTGCGCCTCCGAAAGCCGACCCTCGAGGTCGCGCCCGCGCTCGGTGAGGTAGAGGTGGCGCTCGCGCCGATCGCGGTGGCCGATCCGGCTCTCGACGAGACCGTCGGCGATCAGCGTGCGCAGCACCCGGTTGAGCGACTGCTTAGTCACCCCGAGGATTTCGAGCAGACTGGTCACGGTGGTGCCCGGACTGCGATTGATGAAGTGCAGCGCGCGGTGATGGGCGCGGCCATAGTTGTATTCGGCGAGGATGCGGTCCGGATCGGCCGTGAAACCGCGATAGGCGAAGAACATTGCCTCGATCCCCTTGCGCAGCTGATCGTCGGTCAGAAACAGGAGGGTCTCGCCGCCGCTTCCTTCCATCATGGCATCTCCCCGCTCGACGTTTCCCTGCTGCGTCGAGATTATGGCAGCGTCATTGACTTTCCAAGAATCGATTGCTAGCTCCAGCCCTGTTATCGGCAATATTCTGTCCGATGCGGAGTTGAAGCGCGCAATATTCGGCAATGAGCCGAAGGAGGGATCGATGGCCGGGGCCTATGACGACCGCGACGGGGTGATCTGGATGGACGGCGCGCTGGTGCCGTGGCGCGACGCGCAGGTGCATGTGCTCACGCATGCGCTGCACTATGCCTCCTCGGTATTCGAGGGCGAGCGCGCCTATGGCGGGCGGATCTTTCGCTCGCGCGATCACTCGGTGCGGCTCAAGCGGTCGGCCGAGATGATCGACTTCGAGATCCCGTGGACCATCGACCAGATCGAATCCGCCAAGGAGGAGGTGCTACGCGCTTCCGGGCTCGGGGATGCGTATGTGCGCGCGGTCGCGTGGCGCGGGGCCGGCGAGGACATGGGCGTGGCCTCGGCGCGCAACCCGGTGCGGCTCGCGGTGGCGGCCTGGGAGTGGGGCGCCTATTACGGCGACGCCAAGATGCAGGGTGCCAAGCTCGACATCTCGCGCTGGCGCCGGCCGGACCCCGCGACGATCCCCTGCCACGCCAAGGCGTCGGGGCTTTACATGATCTGCACGATGTCCAAGCACGCCGCCGAGGCGAAAGGTTGCTCGGACTCGATGATGTTCGATCATCGCGGCTATGTCGCCGAGGCGACCGGGGCCAACATCTTTTTCGTGCGCGACGGGGAGGTGCATACCCCGCTGCCCGACTGCTTCCTCGACGGGCTGACGCGTCAGACCGTGATAGCGCTTCTCAAGGCGCGCGGCGTTACGGTGCATGAGCGCCATATCCTGCCCGAGGAGCTGGAAGGGTTCGAGCAGTGCTGGCTTACGGGAACCGCCGCCGAAGTGACACCCGTGGGCGAGATCGGCGACTACCGCTTCGAGGTGGGCGCGCTGGCGCGCGAAATCGCGGCGGCTTACGAGGCCGAGGTGCGCGCCCACGAGCAGGGGCGTGCCCCTGTCGCCGTCCCGGCCGCTCTCTGAATTCCGGTGGGGTCACGCAATCGGTTGCAGGGAATGCTGATCCGCATTTCTGCGCCCCCGGGTCATGCGATGACCGGGGGCGCGATGAACAAGCGCAGGGCGGTTGGGGCGGCTGCTTGATCGCGCGCCCTGATGGTGAGATGTGAAGGGCAAGGATGGCCGCACGGTGCCACCCATCGGCGCGTCGCTCGGCGCCCTGCGATAGCACCCGCCGAGGCGCGTGCTATACCGGTGCGCAGTCAAGATAAGGAGTCCCGTGCATGGCATACCCGCTCATCCTGCTGCTGTTGATCGCGATCCTGGCGGGCTTCCTGCTTGCCGGGCGCGGCGATCTGACCGGAAAGCAGCGGCGCGGCCTGTTGATCGGACTGGGGGTTGCCGGGGTCGCCATGCTGGCTCTGCTCGTGTTTCTGATGGCCGACGACGATGGTGCCGGCGAAGCGTCAACGACCGAGGCGCGGTTGCGCGCTGCGCTCGAGGACCGGAACCCGGCCGAGATGGCGCCACTCACGCGATTCGCCGAGTCCGTGCTTGACGAACCCGTTGACGCGGCGCGCGGTTTTCTCTTCGACTCCGATCGTCGGCTGGTCATGTGTATCGAGGCGCAGGCCGACGGCGACGCGACTGGCGTTTATTTGCGGCGCAACAGCATCGAGGACGATTTCGACCGCGATACCCGCACGGAGTCAGCGCTGCGCGACGAACTCGCGAGGTTCTGCGCCGACGCGTTCTGAATCGCCCGACCGCGCCCGGGATCGTGCGCGCCCGGCCCCGGCCGTATGCTGCGGTGACACGAGCGCGGCGCCGCCCCGCAAAGTCCTCGTCAAGTGCTTGAAATA
>PUKW01000095.1 GCA_003550665.1 Paracoccaceae bacterium
GCGTTTTCGGGTTTCGGTCATCCCGCGACGGTAACGGTGGCGATGGTGCTCGTTGTCTCGGCGGGTCTCGCGCGCTCGGGCGCGATCCAGTTCCTGACCCAGCCGCTGATCCGCGCCAAGCTCTCCGAAGGGCGCCATATCGCGGTGATGGGCGGCGTCGGCGGCGTGATGTCGGGCTTCATGAACAATGTCGCCGCACTCGCGCTCTTGATGCCGGTGGACCGGCAGGCGGCGCGCAAGGCCAAGCGCGCGGCGGGGCGCACGCTGATGCCGCTGTCATTCGCCTGCATCCTCGGCGGCATGGTCACGCTGATCGGCACGCCGCCCAACATCATCGTGGCCACGATCCGCGGCGAAGAGCTGGGCGCGAGCTTCTCGATGTTCGATTACGCGCCGGTGGGCGGGATCGTCGCGCTCGCCGGGATCGCCTTCGTCGCGCTGGTCGGCTGGCGGCTGCTGCCCGAGCGCGGCGAGCCGGTCGAGGAGGGGCGCGCGGCGCTGTCGGAGTTCATCGCCGAGCTCTATGTCGCGAAGGGCTCGAAGATGGTCGGCAAGCGCGTGCGCGATTTTGAGCAGGAGGCCGAGGCCGCCGATGTCGCGATCCTCGCGGTGCTGCGCGGCGGGCGCAAACGCTTCGGCGCGGCGCGCAACCTCGTGCTCGCCGAGGATGATGTTCTGCTCATGGAGGCAGCACCCGAGGGGCTCGAGGAGTTCCGCGCGGCGATGAAGCTCGATTTTCCCGCCGATGAGAGCGTCGCGGGCACCGCGCAGGACCTCGCGCGTGAGGGCGGGCCGTCGCTGCTCGGCCGGGCCGGGCTCGAGGCGCGGCGCGAATCCCGCCGCGCCGGGATCGCGAGCGGCGAGGGCATGGTGCTCATCGAGGCGGTGGTCCAGCCCGGCGCGCGCATCGACGGCAAGACGGCGCAGGCGGTGGGGCTGTCCTGGCGGCACCAGTCGGTGCTGATGGGGATTTCGCGGCGCGGGCGCACGATCCGCGACCGGGTGCGGCGCACCGAGGTCGAGGCGGGCGATATCCTGCTGCTGCTGGTGCCCGAGGAGACCCAGGCGCAGGTCACCGAGTGGCTTGGCGCGCTGCCCTTGGCGCGGCGCGGCCAGCCGGTGATCCGCGGCGATCTGGCCTTCGCGGCGTTGGGGCTGTTCGCGCTGGCGATCGCGGCGGCGAGTTTCGAACTCGTGGCGATGCCCGTGGCGCTTGGCTTCGTGGTGATCGGCTATGTGCTCAGCGGCGTGCTCAGCGCGCGCGAGCTCTACACCCATATCAACTGGCCGGTGATCGTCCTGCTCGGCGCGCTTCTGCCGCTCGGGGATGCATTCGACAAGACAGGGACCACCAATCTCATCGCGTCGGGGTTGCTCGGGCTGGCAGAGGGCTATCCCGCCTGGGTCGTTCTCGCGGTGTTGATGGTGGTGACGATGACGCTTTCGGATGTGCTCAACAACAATGCCACCACGATCTTTGCCGCACCGGTGGGTATCCGTGTCGCCGAGCTGCTGGACGCAAACCCGGACGCCTTCCTCATGGGGGTTGCCGTCGCCGCCTCCTGCGCCTTCCTGACCCCGATCGGGCATCAGAACAACACGCTCGTGATGGGGCCCGGGGGATATCGCTTTACCGATTACTGGCGCATGGGGCTGCCGCTCGAGGTGCTCGTGATCGCCGTGGGCGTCCCGATGATCCTGCTCGTATGGGGCCTCTAGAACGGCCAGATCAGCGGTATCGCCACGCTCGCCGTGCCCGCCATGAGAAGGTTGAGCGGGATGCCGATGCGCATGAAATCGGTGAAGCGGTAGCCGCCGGGGCCGTAGACGAGGGTGTTGGTCTGATAGCCGATGGGGGTCGCGAAGCTCGCCGAGGCGGCCATCATCACCGTCACCACCAGCGGGCGCGGGTCGATCCCCAGCGCGACCCCGAGCCCGATCGCGATTGGAGCCACGACGACGGCGACGGCGTTGTTGGTCACGAGCTCGGTGAGCAGGGAGGTCAGCAGGTAGATCGACAGGATCAGAAGAAACGGCGGCAGCTCGGCGAGCCAAGGCGTCGCGCCGCCGACGATCCATTCGATCGCGCCCGAATTGTCGAGCCCCGCGCCGACCGCGAGCATCCCGAAGATCAGCGCCAGCAGCCGACCATCGACATAGCTGAACGCCTCTTCGGCATCGATGCAGCGCGTGAGCAGAACCACCGCCACCCCCACGAAGGCCAGCGCGACGATCGGCGCCAACCCGAGCGCCGAAAGCCCCACCACCGCCGCGAGCGTGCCAACCACCACAGGCGCGTGTTTGCGCCGAAAGGGTTTCTCGGAGGGACGGCCGATATCGACCATGTCCATCTCGTCCGACAGTCGCCGAATGTCCGCGGGCGCGCCCTCGAGCAACAGCGTATCCCCCACCCGCACCACGAGGTCGTCGAGCTGGCGGCCGATATTCTGATTGCGCCGATGCACCGCGAGCACATAGACGCCGTAGCGCCGCCGCAGCCGCAGTTCGCCCAGTGTCGCGCCGACCATCCGGCAGCCCGGCGTGATCAGCACCTCGACCGTGGTGGTCTGCACCGAGGAGAGCTTGTCCACGAGGCTGACATCGCTGCGCCCCTGCAGGCCCAGAAGCTCCGACATCGGCGTGCGCAGCACGACCCGGTCGCCCGCCTGCAGTTCGACGGCGGCGAGTTTGCGGCGCAGCGAGGCATCGCCGCGCAGCACGTCGATCACCCGCGCATCGCCGCGCTTGAACAGCTCGAGCTCCTGCACCCGCTCGCCGATCAACTCGGAGCCCTCGGGGATCGCGACCTCGGTGAAGAACTTCATCCGTGCCCGGTCCACCAGAAGCGCGCTCATCGACTCGCGCTCGGGCAGCAGGAACCGGCCCAAGAGCGCAAGATAGCCCACCCCGACCACGGCCATGATCAGCCCGACCGAGGATATCTCGAAAATGGTGAAGGGCTCGAGCCCGCGGGTCTGCGCGACCCCGTCCACGAGCAGGTTCGTCGAGGTGCCGATGAGCGTGATGGTGCCCCCGAAGATCGCGAAATAGCTCAGCGGGATCAGGACCTTCGAAGGCGAAACGCCGAGCTGCCTCGCGAGCTGGACGAAGATCGGGATCATCACCACGACGACCGGCGTGTTGTTGACGAAGGCCGACAGACCCAGAACCGTCAGCGTCAGGAGCGCAAGCGTGGTGACCGGGCGCGCATCAACGTTTCGGGCCGCGTATTGCGTCACCGTATCGAGGGCGCCGGTCCGCACGAGTCCGCCCACGATGATCGACAGCGCCGCGATCGTCCAGGGGGCGTGATTCGACATCACCGAGAGCGCGTCATCCGGTGTCAGGATGCCGAGAACGAGCATCGTCATCGCCCCGGCGACCGCAACGACCTCGACGGGGTAGATCTCGCGCATGAACATCACGAACATGCCGACCACGATGGACAGGGCCAGCGCCGCCTCAACATCCGCGGAGAAATCGATCCCGATCATG
Source organism: Paracoccaceae bacterium (assembly GCA_003550665.1). Taxonomy (GTDB): domain Bacteria; phylum Pseudomonadota; class Alphaproteobacteria; order Rhodobacterales; family Rhodobacteraceae; genus Alkalilacustris. The sequence goes on from PUKW01000095.1 coordinate 3,496, forward strand.
CGCGTCCCGCTCGCCCGCCGCTCAGACCTTGTCGCAGATCGCGACCGCGGTTCAATGCCTTTGTGGTGCGACCGGCCGCACCGCTTGCGGGGCCGTGCAAGCCGGGCGCGGTGCCTTCACGGTCCCGCCTGCGGCAGCCGCCCGCCGAGGCGCACCATCTCGATCCGCGTCGCAGCGCCGGTGCGATCATCCGTCTCGATATAGGTGCCCGAGAGCGTGACATCGCCCATCGCGGGCTCGAAGCGACCCTTGCCCATGCCGGTGACGAAACGGCGCATCGGTTCGTCCTTGGCCATCCCGATCACCGAATTGTAATCCCCGCACATGCCCGCATCGCCGTGAAAGGCCGTGCCGCCGGGCAGGATCTGGGTGTCGGCGGTGGGGATATGGGTGTGGGTGCCGATCACGGCGGAGGCGCGACCGTCGCACCAATGGCCCATCGCCATCTTCTCCGAGGTCGCCTCGCAATGCATCTCCACGATCACGGCATCGGCCTGCCCGCCGCGCGGATGCGTCTTGAGCACCGGTTCGATGGCGGAAAACGGATCGTCGAAGGGGCGCTTCATGAAGACCTGGCCGAGCACCTGTGCCACCAGTACACGCCGCCCGCCCGCGATCTCGAACAGCCTCGCGCCGCGCCCCGGCGCGGCCTTGGCGAAGTTGAGCGGGCGCAGGATGCGCGGTTCGGCATCGACATGGCCGAGCATCGCCTTGGCATCGAAGGCATGATCGCCCAGCGTCACGCAATCGGCCCCGGCGCCGAACAGCGCATCGGCGTGCTCGGGCGACAGCCCGGCTCCCGCGGTCGCATTCTCGCCGTTGACGATCACGAAGTCGAGCTTCCACTCCGTGCGCAGCCCCGGCAGCGTCTCCGCCACCGCCGCGCGCCCCGCACGCCCCATCACGTCGCCCAGAAAGAGTATCTTCATTCCTCAGGGATATGGCGCGCTGCCGGCCGGGGCAAGGCCGCCGCGTCATGCAAAGCGTCGCACGCCATGATCGGTCACCACAGCGTCGAGGCGCTGATCGTTCGCGTCGGTGGGCAGCTCGGGCAGTTCCTGACCGGCATAGGCGAAGCCGAGCGCCGTCACCGGCCCCGCCGCGCGCAGCGCCGCGAGCGTGCGGTCATAAAAGCCGCCGCCATAGCCGAGCCTGTAACCGCGCGCATCGAAGGCCACCATCGGCACGATCACGACCCCGGGCACGAGCCATGCGCCGTGCTCGGGGATGCGCGCGCCGAAATCGCCCGCGATCATCGGGCTGTCAGGGGTCCATTCGCGAAAGGCGAGAGGGCGGCCCATGCCCATGATCACCGGCACGCAGACGGGCCCGTCATGCGCGGCCATGGCCGGCAGCGGGTCGATCTCGCTGTGAATCGGCATGTAGCCCGACACCACGCGCCCCGTATGCGCGGCGAGCTCGGCGCGCAGATGGCGCGACGGGTCGGGCGGCGCGGCGGCATGGGCGGCGCGGCGCGCGGCATAGGCAATGCGGCGCGCGGATTTCTTGGCCTCGGTGATCGGCGCGGATGCCACGGTGCGTCCCCCATGCGCGGCGCGGTCTTTCAACGCGCCCTCCGCGCGCATACCGTGCCGCGCGGCGACTTGGCAACGGAGACCTCGGATGGCGGACCTGCTGATCGGCCGAACGCTCGCCTTCGACGCCGATCCCTTCGTCGCGGGACCGGCGGCGGCGCGGATCGAGGGGCATGGCGGCGTGCTCGTCGAGGATGGGCTGATCGTCGCGACCGGCCCGGCCGACCGGCTGCGCGCCGCGCACCCGGATGCCCGGGTGACGGATTACGGCGACGCGCTGATCTCGGCGGGGTTCGTCGATGCCCATGTCCATTACCCGCAGACCGCCATCATCGCGAGCTGGGGCAAGCGGCTCATCGACTGGCTCGAAAGCTACACCTTCCCCGAGGAGATGCGCTTCGACGATCCCGACCACGCCGCCGAGATCGCGGTGCGCTATTTCGACCTCGCGCTCGCGCATGGCACCACCACGATGTGCAGCTTCGCCACCACGCACAGCACCAGCGTCGAGGCGTTCTTTGCCGAGGCCGAGCATCGCGGGCTGTGCGCTGTCGCCGGGCGCACCTGCATGGACCGCAACGCGCCCGAGGGGCTGTGCGACACGCCCGAGAGCGCCGAGGCCGAGTCGCGCGCGCTGATCGGGCGCTGGCACGGGCGCGGGCGGCTCGGCTACGCGATCACGCCACGCTTTGCGCCGACCTCGTCGCCCGAGCAGCTCGAGGCGCTCGGCGCGCTCTGGGCGGAGCACCCCGATTGCCTGATGCAGACGCACCTGTCAGAGCAGACCGACGAGGTCGCATGGGTGCGCGCGCTGTTTCCCGAGGCGCGCGACTATCTCGACGTCTATGAACGATTCGGGCTGCTCGGGGCGCGGGGGCTATATGGCCACGCGATCCACCTTACCCATCGCGAGCGCGACCGGCTGCGCGAGGCGGGGGCCGGGCTGATCCACTGCCCGACCTCGAACACCTTCATCGGATCGGGGCTGTTCGATCTGGCCGGGCTTGCCGCGGCGGGCCAGCGTGTGGGGCTTGCGACCGATACCGGCGGCGGGTCATCGTTCTCGATGCTGCACACCATGGCCGCGGCGTATGAGATCGCGCAGCTGCGCGGCGCATCCGTGCATCCAGCCGCGCTCTACTGGCTCGCCACGGCCGGGTCGGCGCGCACGCTGCATCTCGATGATCGCATCGGTAATCTCGCCCCCGGCATGGAGGCCGATATCGTGGTGCTCGACCTCGCCTCGACGCCGGCCATCGCGCAGCGCGCGGCGCGGGCCGAAGATATCTGGGAAGCCGTGTTCACGACCATCATGATGGGCGATGATCGCGCGATCCGGGCCGTCTGGGTGGGTGGCGTGCCCGATCCGCTGCCCGGCCGCGCGGGCTGACGGCGGGGTGCGGCGCCTGCTCTTGGGACCATGCGCGGTTGCGGTGGCGTCCATGCCAACGCCACCGGGCTCTCCGGCGTTGCGCGCCTTCAGTCAGCGCGCGGCTGCGCCGGCAATCGGGCACCGTCCGGCCTGCGGCCCTCTTCGCGCAGGATGTCGGCGATGCGCAGGAACTGCTCGGAAAGCGGGCTGGATCTGCGCCAGATCATTCCGACCGTGCGCCGCGGACCCGGCGCGGGCAGCCGCGTGACCGACACCGGCGCCGAGCGCGCCTCGACGCCGACGGCCATCTCAGGAATGAGCGTCACGCCGATCCCGGCCCCGACGAGCTGCACCAGTGTGGAGAGGCTGCTGCCCTCCATCATGTTGCGTGTCCGCGAGGCGGGCAGATCGCAAAACGACAGCGCCTGGTCGCGAAAGCAGTGGCCCTCCTCGAGCAGGAGCAGCCGCATCTCGGCGAGGGAGTCGGGGTTGGGGACCGGACGCGCGGCGTCGCATTGCGGACGCACCAGCACGAATTCCTCGTCGAAGAGGGCGACCTCTTCGAGGGACGGCTCCGATATCGGCAGCGCCGCGATCGCGAGATCGAGCTGACCGTCGAGCAGGCCCGCGATCAGCTTCTGCGTCACAGCCTCGCGCGGATAGATTTCCAGATCCGGATAGGACCGCGCCAGATGCGCGACCACGCCGGGCAGGAAATAGGGCGCGATCGTCGGGATGACGCCGATGCGCAGCCGGCCGGCGAGCCGGTCGTCGGCGGCGCGGGCGAGGTCGCTGAGCTCGTCGACGGCGCGCAGGATCTCGCGCGCGCGTGCAGCAAAGGCCTCGCCAAGGCTGGTCAGCCGGATCTCGCGCGACCCACGCTCGACCAGCGGGGCGGCGAGAATGTCCTCGAGCTCCTTGATCTGCATTGACAGGGCCGGTTGCGAGATCGCGCACAGCTCGGCAGCACGACCGAAATGACGCTGCTGCGCGAGCGCCTCGAAGTAGCGCAGATGTTTCATGGACAGCCGACTCATAAGCGCAGCATATCGCCCTTATCAGAAAATTCAAATTCTCATTATGAATGACTTCTGCTAAGGCTGTTTCATCGCCGTCGGATCAGCCGACCCAAGATCCGGCGCACCCGGCCGGCGGACTCCTCGCAAGGCATTCGTCGGGCCGCAACACATCGACGACTGGAGAGCTTCATGGACGGAAATGACATGACCAACGCCGGCAAGTGCCCGGTGATGCATGGCGGGAACACGCAGGTCAACGCGGACACCATGGAGTGGTGGCCCAACGCGCTCAATCTCGACATCCTGCACCAGCACGACAGCAAGCCCAACCCGCTCGGCCCGAATTTCGACTATCGCGCGGAGCTCGAGAAGCTCGACACCGAGGCGCTCAAGCGTGATCTGCATGCGCTGATGACCGACAGCCAGGAGTGGTGGCCCGCCGACTGGGGGCATTACGGCGGGCTGATGATCCGCATGGCCTGGCATGCGGCGGGCTCCTACCGCATCGCCGACGGCCGCGGCGGCGGCGGCACCGGCAACCAGCGCTTCGCCCCGCTCAACTCGTGGCCCGACAACACCAATCTCGACAAGGCGCGCCGGCTGCTCTGGCCGATCAAGAAGAAATACGGCAACAAGCTGAGCTGGGCGGATCTGTTCATCCTCGCGGGCAATGTCGCCTACGAGTCGATGGGGCTCAAGACCTTCGGCTTCTCCTATGGGCGCGAGGACATTTGGCACCCGGAAAAGGACACCTATTGGGGCGCCGAGAAGGAATGGCTCGCACCCAGCGACGAGCGCTATGACGATGTCGCCAACCCCGCGACGATGGAGAACCCGCTCGCGGCGGTGCAGATGGGGCTGATCTACGTCAATCCTGAGGGGGTGAACGGCAATCCCGACCCGCTCAAGACCGCCGGTCAGATCCGCGAGACCTTCGCGCGCATGGCGATGAACGACTACGAGACCGTCGCGCTCACCGCGGGCGGGCACACCGTCGGCAAGACCCATGGCAATGGCGACGCCGCCGAGCTTGGACCCGAGCCGGAAGCGGCCGATGTGCATGAGCAGGGGCTGGGCTGGAACAACCATGTCAGCCGCGGTGTCGGCCGCGATACCGTCACGAGCGGCATCGAGGGCGCGTGGACCACCCACCCCACGAAATGGGACAACGGCTATTTCCACCTGCTGCTCAACTATGAGTGGGAGCTCAAGAAGAGCCCCGCCGGCGCGTGGCAGTGGGAGCCCGTCGACATCCGCGAGGAGGACAAGCCCGTCGATGTCGAGGACCCGTCGATCAGGCTCAACCCGATCATGACGGATGCCGACATGGCGATGAAGATGGACCCGGAGTATCGCAAGATCTCCGAGCGATTCTACAACAACCCCGCCGAGCTCGACGACGCCTTCGCGCGGGCCTGGTTCAAGCTGACCCATCGCGACATGGGGCCGAAATCGCGGTATTTCGGGCCCGAGGTGCCGGATGAGGACCTGATCTGGCAGGACCCGGTCCCGGCGGGACCGCGCAACTACGACGTCGCCGCCGTGAAGGCGAAGATCGCCGATAGCGGGCTGTCCGTGGCCGACATGGTCGCCACCGCCTGGGACAGCGCGCGCACCTTCCGCGGCTCGGACCTGCGCGGCGGCGCCAACGGTGCGCGCATCCGCCTCGCCCCGCAGAAGGACTGGGAGGGCAACGAGCCCGAGCGTCTCGCACGGGTGCTCAAGGTGCTCGAGCCGATCGCGAAGGAAGTGGGCGCCAGTGTCGCCGATGTCATCGTGCTCGCCGGCAATGTCGGGATCGAGCAGGCGGCGAAGCCCGGGGGCATTCCCGTCGAGGTGCCCTTCGCGCCGGGCCGCGGCGACGCCACCGACGAGATGACGGACGCGGACTCCTTTGGGCCGCTCGAGCCGATCAGCGACGCGTTCCGCAACTGGCTCAAGAAGGACTACGCCGTGCAGCCCGAGGAGTTGATGCTGGATCGTGCGCAGCTCATGGGGCTGACCGCGCCCGAGGTGACGGTGCTGCTGGGCGGCATGCGCGCGATGGGAACCAACCATGGCGGCACGCAGCACGGCGTGTTCACCGACCGCGCGGGGGCGTTGACGACGGATTTCTTCGTCAACCTGACCGACATGGCCTACAAGTGGGTGCCGGCCGGGGACAACCTCTACGAGATCCGCGACCGCAAGACCGATGCGGTGAAGTGGACGGCCACCCGGGTCGACTTGGTCTTCGGGTCGAACTCCATCCTGCGCGCCTACGCCGAGCTCTATGCCCAGGACGACGCAACGGAAAAGTTCGTCCACGACTTCGTCGCGGCATGGACCAAGGTCATGAACGCGGACCGGTTCGATCTGGCCTGAGTCGCGACCACCCGCGCGCCGGCAAACCCGGCGCGCGGGACCATGACGCTGCCCCGCGTCCAGTGACCGGCAGCCTCAACTTGAGCGCGATGGCGTCACGGCGCACTTGGCAATCACGACACGTTTCGACCCCGCGTCGCCCTCAGCGCAGCGCGGCGAGTTCGGTCTCGATGCTCGTGGCGCGCGATTGCATCGCGCCATCGGTGTCGAGGCCAGGGTGATTGCTCAGGAATTCGCGGATATCTGACTGCGCGGCCTCGAGCAGCGGCACCAGCTCGGCGGTGTCGGCGCCGTCGGCGCGGCGCACGCCGGCGGCCTCGTGGCGGGCGGTGCCGCGCACGGAGCGCGCGCTCGCACGGATCGAATCACTTTCGCTTTCCAGAAGCTCCCCGGCCGCCGTCGCGGCATCCGCGAATCGGTCGGCGCGCAGCAGCGTGTGGGCGTATTCGAGGCGAACCCGGTCATCGACGGGGCTGCCCGCATCCAGGATCGCCTCGTAACCGCGCGTCGCGCGCGGGTAGTCGCCCGCCTCGAGTGCCTGCCTTGCTGCCGTGTAATCGGCGCGAAACCCGGCGTCGTCGTCGGGTGTCCCGACCCCCGAGCAGGCGGCGAGCAGGACGCAGAGCGCCGTGAGGCGCAGGGCGCGTCGCGCACGCGGTGGGGGCGGAATTGGCATTCGGGTGTCCCGCAGGTTTCCTTATCCGCGGGATCGTATGTATGCTGCCCCCCCATGTCGACACGAAACTCCCGGCGACAGGAGGCCGCATCGTGACGCAGCGCCGCAAATCGACCACCCGGCCGCGGGGCGGGGCGCTGTGGCTGGTGCTGGGCGCCGTGGCGCTGGGCTACGGTGGCGGCGCGCTTGCGCTGGCGCTGCTGCCGATGGAGGGTGCAACGCCGGTCGCGGCGACGCTGCGCGATGTGCCCGAGGCGGCCGAGCCCGAGGCGCCCGAGCCGGCGGGTGCGCGCAGCTGGGCGCCCGTATTCGGCACTGCCGCGCCCGAGCCCGCCGCCGAGCCCGAACCCGAGGAGACGTTCGACTACGCGCTGTACGGGCTGGCCGCGGGCGGGTCGGATGGCTGGGCGGTGCTCGATGACGGGTCGGGGCAGCGAATCGTGCGCGCAGGCGATACGCTGCCGGGCGGCGAGACGGTGCGCGAGGTCCGCGCAGAGGGGGTGATCCTCGACGGATCGGACGGCCCGCTGATCGTGAGCTTCGAGCCGGGTGAGGCGCGGGAAATGTTGGGCGAACGGGGAGACGATGATGGGTGAATGGATGCGCGCGGGGCGGCTCATCGCGATTGTCGCGGTGTTGAGCGCCGCGAATCCGGGGCTGCTGCGCGCGCAGACGGTGCTCGATATGCGCGATGTGGAGCTGCGCAGCTTCGTCGAGATCGTCGCCGAGCAGACCGGGCGCAACTATGTCATCGATCCGCAGGTTTCGGGCACCGTGACAGTGGTCGCACCCGACGAGGTCTCCCCCGAGGCGATCTACGAGATCTTTCGCAACGTGCTCGAACTCAACCGGCTGACGATCGTCGAGGGCAGTGACGCCGACCGGATCGTGCCCACCGCCGGCGCGAGCGAACTCAGCGGTCCCGGCGATGATCACACGCTGCGCGGCAGCGCCTACGAGACGCGGGTGATCCCGATCACGGCGCGTGACATGGACGAGGTCGTGGAAGCGATCGTGCCGCTCGTGCCCTCGGACGCCGCGATCACGCCGCTGCGCTCGCAGGGGCTGCTCGTGCTGTCGGATCGGCGCGACAACCTCGCGCGCATCGAGGATCTGGTGCGCCGGCTCGACGGTGCCGGCCGCCGCGAGGTCGAGGTGATCCCGCTCAATGACGCGAATGCCGGCGATCTTCTCAATGTCATCGACGGGCTCGAGGTGGTCCCGGCCGGGTCGAACATCTCGGCCGACACCAGCGCCAACACGATGGTGCTGTCGGGGCCGCCCGAGTTCCGCGACCGGATGCGCCGGCTGATCCGCCAGATGGACAGCCCGCAGCAGGCCGCCGTCTCGCGCGTGGTGCCGCTCGACTTCGCGGAATCGGAGGTGCTCGCCGAGGTGCTCACGCAGTCGGTCGGTGCGGCGGCCGGCGAGGACGGTGACGGCGAGATCACCATCGTCGCCGAGCCCCAGAGCAACGCCATCGTCGTCAACGCGCCGAGCGACCGGATCGACACCATCGTCGAATCGGTCCGCCAGCTCGATGCGCAGCCCGACCAGGTGCTGATCGAGGCGGTCGTCTTCGAGATGGCCAGCGAGAAGTTCTCCGACCTGTCGGTGCAGTTCGGCGGCGTGCTCAACGATGCGATCGGGGGCGGAACCTCCTTCGAGATGGAGGGGCGCGATTCGCTCCTCACGATGCTGAGCGCGGCGATGGCGGGGCTGACGCCGGACCCCGGCAGCGGCGGCGGTATCGGCGCCGTCGCCCAGGGTAATTTCGCCGGGCTCCTCACCGCCGTGGCGCGCGAGCAGACGACGCGGCTGCTCTCTACGCCCTCGGTGCTGGCGCTCAACAACCAGGATGCCGAGATCGTCGTTGCCGAAAACGTGCCCTTCGTGACGGGCAGCTTCTCGACGGTGGGCGACAGCGCGATCCCCGAAAGCCCCTTCGAGACCATCGAGCGCCAGGATGTGGGGCTCACGCTCAATGTGCGCCCGCAGATCAACCGCGGCGGCACGGTGCGCATGGAAATCTCGCAGGAGGTCTCGAACCTGACCGGCTCCACCTCGGCGGCGGGCGGCGAGATTACCGCGCGGCGCAGCCTCGAGACCACGGTGATGGTCGATGACGGGCGGGTCATCCTGCTCGGCGGGCTCATGGAGGAGGACGATACCCAGCGCAGCGACGGGGTGCCGGTGCTGAGCAGCGTGCCGCTGATCGGGCGGCTCTTCGAGGGGTCGAGCGCGCGCGAGGGCCAGCGGATGCTGCTCCTGATGCTGCGCCCGCGGGTGATCCGCGATCACCAGGAAGCCGCCGAGGTCACGCGCCAGGTCGCCGACGGCACCGAAACGCTCGGCCGCCAGCTCGAGGCCCGCACAGCTGGCAATCCGAACAATCCCGCCAACACGGCCGGCGACAATCCCGCGCCCTTCGGCGGGGTGAACCCCGAGCTGTCCTTCACCAGCACGAGCGCCGACGCCGCCACGCGCGAGCGCAATTTTCCGGGCCTGCCGCCGCGCCTCGAATTCGGCGCGGATCGCTAGGGGCGCGGCATGGAGCGGCGCGATCTCGGCTTTGCATTCGCGCGCGACAACCGGGTCGCCATCGATGGCGAACGGCTGGTGACGGGGCCCGAGCCGACCATGGCGGGGCTGCGTGAGGCGCGCCGGGTCGCCGGGCGCCCGCTCACCCCCGAGCCCTGCGACGCGGCCGGGTTTCAAAGCCGCCTCGCTGCGCTGTTCGATGATGCCCAGGCGCGCGAGGAGGCCGTCGAGGTCGCCTTCGACATCGCCGATGGCGAGCAGCGCGATGGCGCGCGCGATATTCTCGAGGACCCCGAGGACGCGCCGGTGATCCAGCTCGTCAACCAGCTCCTGCGCCGGGCGGTGCGGCTCGGGGCATCGGATCTGCATATCGAGCCGCACGAGGAGGGGCTGCGCGCGCGCATGCGCCTCGACGGGACACTGCAGACGGCGCTCGACCGGCGGGACGTGCCGGGGCGGCGCGTGGTCTCGCGGCTCAAGGTGATGGCCGGGCTCGACATCGCCGAGACGCGGCTGCCGCAGGACGGGCGCATCGCGCTGCGTCTCGGCGGCCGGGCGATCGATGTGCGCATGTCCTCGCTTCCGGGGCATTACGGCGAGCGGGTGGTGCTGCGGCTGCTGGACCGCTCGGAGGGGCTGGTGCCGCTCGACGCGCTCGGGCTCGGCGCCGATCAGGCGGAGCTGTTGCAGCGCCTCGCCGCGCAGCCCAACGGCATCATCCTCGCCACCGGGCCGACCGGCTCGGGCAAGACGACGACGCTCTATTCGCTGCTGCAGCTCGCCGACCGCGGCGAGCGCAACATCGTCACCGTCGAGGACCCGGTCGAATACGATCTGCCCGGCGTATCGCAATCGCAGGTCAATGCCGAGATCGGCATGACCTTCGCGATCGGGTTGCGCGCCGTGCTGCGCCAGGACCCGGACGTGATCCTCGTGGGCGAGATCCGCGACACCGAGACCGCGACGGTCGCCGCCGAGGCGGCGCTGACCGGCCATCTCGTCTTCTCCTCGCTGCACGCCAACAGCGCGCTCGCCACCATCGTGCGGCTGCGCGAGCTCGGCGTGGACAACTACCTGATCTCGGCGACGCTGCGCGGCGTGATCGCCCAGCGGCTCCTGCGCCGGCTCTGCGCGCAGTGCAGCGTGCCCCACGCCCCGAGCGACGCGGAGGCGGCGCTTTACCACGACGGCGGGGTCAAGCCGCCCGAGCGGCTGCATGCGGCAAGCGGCTGCGCGGCCTGCGAGCAGACGGGGTATTCCGGGCGTATCGGGGTGTTCGAGATCGTCGCCATCGACGACGCGCTGCGCGGCGAGATCGATGCGGGCGCCTCCGAGCAGCGCATGCGCGAGCTTGGCCGCGCGCCCGAAGCCGGGCTGTTCGCGCGCGGGCTGTCGCGCGCGGCGCGCGGCGAGACCTCGCTCGCCGAGGTGTCGCGCGTGCTCGGCGACACGCAATGAGGTCCTATGGCTACGTCGCCTACACGCCCGAGGGCCGCCGCCGCCGCGGCGTCGTCGTGGCCGAGAGCGAGGCCGAGGCCTCCGAGCAGATCGGCGCCAAGGGGCTGTTGCCTGCGGAGATCACGCCGCGCGGCGGGGCAGGGGCGCCCGCGCTGCGCCGGCGCGGTTTCGCGCGGCGGATCGATCGCGACATGCTCGCCGTCTTCACGCGGCAGATGGCGGTGCTGCTTGCGGCCGGGCTCGCGGCGGATGCGGCCCTCGACGCCGTGCAGAGTTCGGCCAGCGCGCCCAGCATCGAGGGCCTCGCCGCCGAAGCCAAGGCCGGGCTGATGCAGGGCGATCCGCTCTCGGAGGCGCTCGGGCGCGGGGGCGAGCTGCCGCCCTATTACCTGGCCGCTGTCCGCGCCGGCGAGCATTCCGGCGAACTCGCCGCCGTCTTTGAGACCCTCGCTGAGCATCTCGAGAATTCCGCGAGCGAGCGCGCGCAGCTCGCCTCGGCGCTGATCTACCCGGCCTTCGTGACGGTGGTCGCGCTGCTGGTGTGCGGGGTGCTGATGGTGACGGTGGCGCCCGAGATCGTGGCGATGTTCGAGGCGTCGGGACAGGAGCTGCCGGGGCTGACGCAGGCGATGCTCGCCGTGGTGGCGGTGATCGAGCGGCACTGGCCGCTCATCGTCGGGGGCCTGGCGGGGTTGGTGCTGCTGGGGATCGCGTCGGGCCGGGTGCCGGCGCTGCGGGCGCGGCGCGACCGGATGCTGCTCGCCGCGCCGGTGACGCGGCGCTTCATGCGCATGGCGGCGGCGGCGCAGTATCTGCGCACGCTGGCGCTCGTGATCAATGCGCGGCTGCCGCTTGACGCGGCGCTGCGTCATGCCGCGGGGGTGCTGTCGGTGCGCCCGTTCCGCGCCCAGGCCGAGGCGGCGGGCGAGGGCCTGCGCCGGGGCGAGAGCCTCGCCGCGGCGCTGCGCCGCGTGGATTTCCTGCACCCCGTCGCGCGCCAGCTCGTCGAGGCGGGCGAGGCCTCGGCGCGGGTCGGCCCGATGACCGAGCGCGCCGCAATGCTGGCCGAAAGCTGGATGCGCACCGAGCGCAAGCGCATCGCGGTGCTGCTCGAGCCCCTGTCGATGGTGCTCGTGGGCGGGCTGGTTCTGGTGATCGTGTTGGCGATCCTGCTGCCGATCTTCGACATGCAGGCGATGGTGCAGGGCTGATCAGCCCGGCCCCGGAAGCGTCGCGCGCAGCACGCCGTTCTCGAGCCCGACGCGCGCGCGCCACTCCTCGGGCAGCTCCGCCGCATCCGCCGCCATCGTCAGCGTCAGCTCCACCGCCCCGCTATCGGCGCGCGCTTCGACCTGCGCCTCCGCCGCGCCGTCGTCGAGCGCGGCGGTGAACGCCCAGTCACCTGCTGCGCGCAGCCGCAATCGCGCCGGCCCGCTGCCCAGATCGAGCCCGTCGAGCGTGACGGCCTCGAGCCTGCCCTGCGCTTCGAGCGTGGCAAGCGTTCCCGCGCGCAGGTCGAACCGGCCCGCGCCGCCCGACACCGCGACCTGCCCGTCCGATGCGAGCGGCGCCTGCGTCGCGGCGTTGCTTGCATCCGCCAGAAGGGGCGCGAGGGCCGCATTTCCGGAAAGATCCGCAAGTTGCAGCGTCTCCGGCACCGCCGGTGACAGGGTGGCCGTGGCCGCGATCCGCGCGCCCGGCGAGGTCAGTTCGACGCGCCAGCGCAGCCCGTCGCGACTCAGCCCCGCGAGCGACCAGCGCAGCACCGCACCATGGGTGCCCGGATTGCCCGCCCCGGCGCGGCCGCGCCAGAGCCCGGCATCGGCGGCCACCGACTCGGTCCAGCCGGGCAGCGCCGCGCCCGCCACCGCGCGCAGATGGCCCATGCGCCCCTCCGACAGCGCCGCCGCCGCGAGCCCCAGCGCGAGCCCCATCAGCGCCGCCGCCAGCCGGATCACGAGCGCGGCTCCAGCACGACCTCGGCGGCGACCGTCGCGGCGCTGTCACCGCGTTCGATCCGCAGCGTGGCGAGGGTATAGCCTGCCTCGGCCTCGGTTTCATCGAGCCAGGGCATGAGCCGGGTGAAGGGCACCTCCGCAAAGCTCAGCGTGACCCCGTCGCCGCCCGTGCCGCCGATCTGATCGACGGCGTCGCGCAGCCCGGCGTCGGTGAGGCTGGCTTCGAGGCCGCTCAGCCCGACCGGGTCGCTGGCGGCGGGCTCTGCCGCGGCGTCGGTGGCGGGCAGGGCGCCAAGCTCGGCGCGGCGCGCATCCAGCCAGGCGCGCTGCGCCTGCGCATCGTCGAGTGCGGTTTGCGCGGCCGCGCGGCGCTCCAGCAGGGGCTGCGCGACGCCGAAGATCAGCCCGGCCGGCAGCACAACGAAAGCCAGCACCGCGAGCATGAGCCGTTCGCGCCGCGTCAGCCGCGCGAGCGCAAGGGCGAGACGATGCGTCATCGAGGTTCTCTCCGTTCCCGCGGCGCCGTCATCTCAACCCTCCCCCCGCTCGAGGATGATGGTGCCGGTCACGCCATTGCCCGCCGCGCTCGACTGGCCGACCCGCACGTCGAGCCCCTGCGTACGCAGTGCCGCCGCGAGCGAGTCGAGCGCCGCGAAATCCGCCACCGTCAGCTCGAGCCGGATCTCCCCGTCGGGCTGCAGGACGGCCGCGGACAGCCGCGCCTCGGTGTCGTCGATGACCGCCGCGGCGTCATGGAGCCCGTCGAGCGGGCCGGTGGCGGCCTCTTCGGGTCCGGCCTCGGTGCGGCGCGCGTCGAGCGCGCGGGTGACCTGGGCGCGCACATCGGTGATCGGACCTTCGGGGATGAAGTCGCGGCGCACATCCGCATGGATCTGTGCGCGCAGATCGGCGGCGGCATCGTACGTGCGCCGCGTATCGAGCTCGACCGCCGCGGCCCAGGCGGCAAAGCCCGCGACCGCGAGCGCCGCGGGCAGACGCAGCGCCGCCAGCCGCGCCTGAAACGCGGCACTGCGCGCGCCGAGTTCGGCGCTCAGATCGAGGGTCAGCTCGCCATGCGCAAGGCGGCGCGGCGGCGCGATCGTGTCCGCGAGGTCCTGCGCCGAGGACACGATCGGCGGCGCATCGGGCCCCGACAACACCGTGCGCAGCGCCGCATCAGCGGGCCCGGTCCACAGGATCGCGGCCGGGGCGGGGCTATCCGCAAGGGCCCGCTCGAGCATCACCGCGGCGAGCGCCGGCTCGGCACTGAACCCGTCGCGCGGGCCCAGCCGGGCGCGCACCGGGCCATCGGCGTCGGTCTCTATGGTCCAGAGTCCCTCGGCCGTCGGCAGGGCCAGATAGTCGGGCAGGATCGCGGTGCAGGTCGCGCCCGCCGGGGCTACCTCGGCGCGCCACGCGGCCGCCGCGTGCGTCTCCACGACAAGCATGGCGCTCCAACCCGCCTCGGCCCCCGCGAGCCGTGCCGAATGCATCTCGGGCGCGCCCGCATCAGGGCCGAGCCGGTCGCGAAGCTGGCGGCGGGCGACGGCCTCGCGCGCCGGATCGCGCAGACCATCCGGCAACTCGACCGGGACCAGCGGCGCCTGCGCGCCCGGCACCAGCGCCACGAACGGCGCGTCGGGCAACGCCGCCCCGTCGCCCAACCGGTGCAGGCGCGGCGGCGGCTTGGCGCGCGCGAGGGGCCAGCGGCGGGGCAAGGCGGATCGGGCGGGCGCCATCACTCGGCCTCCGGCAGCGACAGGACCACGCGGATGTCGCCATCTGGCTCCGTCCGGTGCAGCACCAGTTTTCGCCCGTGCCGCGCATTGTCAAGCCGCACCGCCACGCGCAGCTCGAACCAGTCCGAGCCGGCGTCGATCAGACCATCCGGGAACGCCTCGAGGGCCTCCTCGCCGAGCGGTTCGAGCACGCGGCCGTAGAAATCCGCGGCGTCGGTGAAGGGCTCGGCCTCGCGCGGCTCCAGCAGTTCGGCGGCGAAATCGGCATCGATGCCGAGGAACGCTGCGAACAGGGCCGGGTCCATCGTGTTGGGATTGAGCTGCGCCTCGGGCGGAAGCGCGGCCAGCAGCGGCGCGAGCGCGTCGATATCGGCGTCGTCGATGCCGTCGATATCGCGCAGCTCGGCGATGTCCAGGATCGGGCCGTCGGGCGGCGCGGCGGCGTCCCAGAGCCCGGCGCGGTTGGCGCCGGGGGTCACGGCGTCGGCAATGCGCGCGGCCCGCTCTGGGGCCACGTCCCGGGCCCCGGCAAGGCGGATCAGCGCGGCGCGCGGCGCATCGCCCCAATCCTCGGGCTCGGTCAGCCAGTTGACGTTGAAGCGACCCTGCAGATCGGCGATGTCCCAGTCGAGCTCGGCGCGGTCAATCTCCATGTCGCGGCGCGGCGTGGCCCAGTCCTGATCGAGATGGACGGGGGCGTCCGGCTCGGTGTCGTCCGCGAGAAGGGCGATGGCCATTGGCGGTGCGGCGGCGAGGTGCAGCCGCGCCTGGTCGGCGGCGCCCTGCGCGGCGCCGCGTTCGCGGGCCTGATCCCCGCGCGCCAGCAGCGCGACCGCCACCGCCGAGAGCGCCGCCACCACGATCAGCGCATTGATCAGCGCCATGCCGCGCGGCGCGCTCATGGTGCGGTCACGAGGCGCAGCGTGCCGTGCCGCTCGGTGTCGATGCGCAACGCGATGCCGCGCGGTGGCGGCGTCTCGGTGCGCGGGCTGGGCAGCGCGTCTTCGGGGTCACGCGGGCCGCCGAGCGGTTCGGCCTCGAAGCCGGTCACGCCGGTGAGGATCACCGCCGCCGGCCCGCCATCGCCGCTCGACGGGACGAGGCGCGGCCAGCTGCGCCGCGTGAGGGTGTCCTCGGCGCGGTCATGCACCCATTCGACGCGCCCGATCCCGGTCTCGCCCGGCAGGCGCGGCTGGCCGCCGACGCTGAGGGCGAGGCGGCCGGGGGCGATTTCGGCGGGTGGTTGGGGGGCGCCGGTCGGCGGGTGAAAATCGGCCGGGACCACGGCGTCGAGATCGCTGCGCAGAAGGGCGAGGCCGCGCATCAGCTCGGCGGCGTCGTCATCGGCGCGCGTGAGCGCGTCGCGGCTGCGGATCGAGCCCGACAGCGCCTGCAGCGCCATCACCGCCACCAGCGAGAAGATCGCCAGCACCGCGATCAGCTCGACGAGGGTGAAGCCGCGCGCCCTCATGGGCCGGGCGATGCGCTGACGGTGGCGACGAGCCGCGCGCCGGGGCGGTCGGGGGTCGTCACGCGGATATCGGCCGCGATCAGCCCGCCCTCGGTCTCGGACTCGGCGATCTCGACGGTCCATGTGAACGGCCCCATCTCGACCTGCGCGGGCAGCTCGCGCCCCGCCTCGAGCCCGTGCAGCCGCAACTCCGCCGCGCGGTTGAGGGCCACCTGGTGGGCGAGGGTGCGCGCCGTCTGATCGCCGATCCCGCGCTGGGCGGCGTCGAGCGCGCGCATCGCGGCGAGCGTGCCGATCGACAGGATCGTGATGGCGATGACAAGCTCGATCAGCGTCACGCCGCGCGGCGGGCGCGTCACTCGGCGTGGCATTCGAGCGGCTCCGGGCCGGAGGTGGCGCAGCGATGCGCCGCGCCGCGCGGGCCGAGGCGCAGCTCGAACGCGGTGCTGCGGCCATCGGGCAGAAAGCGCACGGGCGGTTCGTCGTCGTCGGTCTCGGGCGTCGTGAGCGCGCCGCGGATCAGCTGCCCGTCGATGCGCCATTCGGACCGCTCGGGCAACGCGCCGCCGCCGATGCGGCGCCAGCCATCCGCCTCGCGGCGCAGGATCTCCCAGCCGTCCCCGTCCGGGCGCAGCCCCGCCGGCGCGCGCGCGAGAATGGCGAGGTCGCGCGCACGCGCCACGCCGGCCTCCAGTGCCTCGGCGGTGCGCGCCGGGCTGGCCTCGCGGGTGCCGGTCAGCCGGCCCTCGGTGGCGAAGCCGAGCGTGACGGTGAGTGCGAGTACCGAGACGATGGTGACGACGATGACGAGCTCGATAAGCGAGAACCCCGCCGCCGCCCGCGTCATTCGATCGTCCAGTTGCCCAGCATCGCGTCCACGCCCTCGCCGCCCGGTTCGCCATCGGCGCCGTAGGTGTAGAGATCATAGGGGCCGTGCTGGCCGGGCGAGACATACTGGTAGTCGCGGCCCCAGGGGTCCTGCGGGATGCGGTCGATATAGCCGTTCTCGGCCCAGTTCGGCGGCTCCGGCTCGATGCTGGGCGGCTCGACGAGGGCGTCGAGGCCCTGCTCGGTGGTCGGGTAGGTGTGATTGTCGAGCCGGTAGAGATCGAGCGCGGAGGACAGCGCCGCGATGTCGGATTCGGCGCGCGCCACGCGGGCCTGGTCGGGTCGGTCGATCACCCGCGGCACGATCACCACGGCAAGGATCGACAGGATCACCACGACGACCATCAACTCAATCAGCGAAAAGCCGCGATCGGCTTTCCTCGGGGCGGCGGGTCGGTTACGTGCGCTGCGCATGACAGGGCAAGGATTACGCATTCGCGACCCCGCGCGCAATGGGGCACCGGGAGCCGCGGCTTGAGCGTGGCGGCGGAGATCGCGCGCGTGCTCGTCGTCGTGCTCGGCCCGGCGATGGGATCGGCGGCGGCGCTTCTGGCGGATCGGCTGCCGCGTGGCGAGCCGGTGGGGCTGACGCGCTCGCGGTGCCGGTCCTGCGGGCGGGTGCTCGGGGCGCGCGAGCTGGTGCCGGTGCTGTCCTGGCTCTGGCAGCGCGGGCGCTGTGCGGGGTGCGGCGCGGCGATCCCGGCCTGGCTGCTGCAGGCGGAGATCGCGGGGCTGGCGCTCGGGATCGGGGCGGCGCTCGTCGGGGCGGGGGCGGGGCAGGTGCTGCTCGGCGCGCTGGTGCTGTGGTGCCTGCTCGCGCTGACGCTCGCGGATCTGCGCCATTTCCGGTTGCCCGACGCGCTCACGGCGGCGCTGCTGGTGCTCGCAATCGGGCTGGCCGTGATCGGGGACGGGCGCCACTGGCCCGGCTGGCCGGAGCGGCTTGCCGGGGCGCTTGCGGGAGCGGCGCTGGGGGCCGGGGCGTTTGCGGCGCTGCGCGCGGCGTATCGCTGGCGGTCCGGGCGCGAGGGGCTCGGGGCGGGCGATGTCAAGCTGATGGCCGGGATCGGGGCGCTCACCGGGCCGGGGGCGCTGGCGGTGGTCACGCTGGTGGCGGGGGTGTCGGCGCTCGCCGTGGCGGGCTGGCGGGCGCGGGCGCGGGGGCGGCGGCTGCGCCGGGATGCGCGGCTGCCCTTCGGGGCGTTTCTCGCGATGGCGGCGGCGCTGGTGTGGCTGCTTACGGGCGCGCCGGCGCCCTTTCTCGCGCTGCGCTGAGGCCTTCGGGGTGGCGTCGCGGGCGCGGTCCTGATTGACTGGCCCGGGAGCCGCCGGGAGGAGGGATCATGGAGCCGCGTTACATCATGGCGCTCGACCAGGGCACGACGAGCTGCCGCGCCATCCTGTTCGACCGTGACGGCCGCATCCGCGGCGTCGCGCAGAAGGAATTCACCCAGCACTTCCCGCAGCCCGGCTGGGTCGAGCATGACGCGATGGAGATCTGGGGCTGCCAGATGGGCGTGGCGCGCGAGGTGCTCGAGACACATGGCGTTTCCCCCGCCGAGATCGCGGGCATCGGCATCACCAATCAGCGCGAGACCACCGTGATCTGGGACCGCGCCACCGGCAAACCGATCCACAACGCCATCGTCTGGCAGGACCGGCGCACCGCGGCGCAATGCGACGCGCTGGTCGAACGGGGGCTGGGCGATCATATCCGCGCCACCACCGGCCTCGTGCCCGACGCCTATTTCTCCGGCACCAAGATCGCATGGCTGCTCGACAATGTGGAGGGCGCGCGCGCGCGGGCCGGGCGCGGCGAACTCGCCTTCGGGACGATGGACAGCTGGCTGGTGTGGAACCTCACCCGTGGCGCGCGGCATCTGACGGATTATTCGAACGCGTCGCGCACCATGCTCTACGACATCAATGCTCTGGCATGGGATGCGCAGATGCTCACCGCGCTCGACGTGCCGGAGGCGATGCTGCCCGAGGTGCGCCCGTCGAGCGAGGTTTACGGCCATACCGATCCGGCGATGTTCGCCGGCGCGAAGATCCCCATCGCCGGGATCGCGGGCGATCAGCAGGCGGCGCTGTTCGGGCAGACCTGCTTCGAGCCCGGCATGGTCAAGAACACCTACGGCACCGGGTGTTTCCTGCTGATGAACACGGGCACGGAGCCGGTGCGCTCGGAGGCGGGGCTGCTCACCACCATCGCCTGGGGGCTCGACGGGCGGGTGGAGTATGCGCTCGAGGGGGCGATATTCGTTGCGGGCGCGGCGGTGCAATGGCTGCGCGACGAGCTCAGGCTCATCGATTCGGCCGAGGACTCGGAGTATTTCGCCTCCAAGGTGCCGGACTCGGGCGGTGTCTATGTGGTGCCGGCCTTCGCGGGGCTGGGGGCGCCGCATTGGGACATGTATGCGCGCGGCGCGATCTTCGGGCTCACCCGCGGCACCCGCAAGGAGCACATCACCCGCGCCACGCTCGACTCGCTGGCCTACCAGACCCGCGACATCATCGACGCGATGCAGGCGGATTCGGGCATCACGCTCAAATCGCTGCGCGTCGATGGCGGGGCGGTGGCCAACAACGTGATGATGCAGTTTCAGGCCGACATGCTCGGCGTCGAGGTCGAGCGCCCCGAAATCACCGAGTCGACAGCGCTCGGCGCGGCGTACCTGGCCGGGCTCGCGGTGGGGCTGTGGACCAAGGGCGATCTCGCCGGGCGCGGGCAGATCGAGCGCCGCTTTGCCCCCGAGATGGCGCACGAAGCGCGCGAGACGGCGTATCGCGGCTGGCAGAAGGCGGTGCAGCGCAGCATGGGCTGGGCGCGCGAGGACTGACGCGCGGCTTGCCCGCCCGCCTCCGCCGGGCTAGCAGGACGGGATCGCAGCGGGAGCGCCGAGCATGGATATCGCCTTCGACACCGTCTTCTACGAGATCGCGATCCTCGTGCTGCTCGCCGCCGGGATCGGTTTTCTCGGCCTGCTGATGCGTCAGCCGCTCGTGGTGGCGTTCATCGCGGTGGGGGTGCTGGCGGGGCCGGATGCGCTGGGGCTCGTCAGCTCGACCGAGTTCATCGAGACGCTCAGCCAGATCAGCATCGCGGTGCTGCTGTTTCTGGTGGGACTCAAGCTCGATGTCAGCCTGGTGCGCAATCTCGGGAAGGTGGCGGTGGCAACCGGGCTCGGCCAGATCCTGTTCACGGTGCTGTTCGGCTTTTTCATCTGCCTGGGGCTCGGCATCGACGTGGTCACCTCGATCTACGTCGCCGTCGCGCTGACCTTCTCGTCCACCATCATCATCGTCAAGCTGTTGTCGGACAAGCAGGAGATCGGCGCGCTGCATGGCAAGATCGCGCTGGGTTTCCTGATCGTGCAGGACATCTTCGTGGTGCTGGCGATGGTCACGCTCTCGGCTATCGGCGTGGGCGCCGATGCCGAGACGGGCGCGGCGATGGACATCCTGATGGTGCTCGTGGGCGGCGCGGTGCTCGTGGGGTTCGTGTGGTTCTTTATCCGCTACGTGGCCGACCGGCTGCTCGCGCAGGTGGCGCGCTCGCCCGAGCTTCTGGTGATCTTCGCCGTTGGCTGGGCGGCGGGGCTCGCCGCGGCGGGGGACGCGGTAGGGCTCGGCAAGGAGCTTGGCGGGCTTCTCGCGGGCGTGTCGCTCGCCTCGACGCAGTTTCGCGAGGCGATCGGCTCGCGGCTCGCCAGCCTGCGCGACTTCCTGCTCCTGTTCTTCTTCATCAGCCTCGGCGCCGGGCTCGACCTGACGACGCTGGGCGATCAGGTGGGCCCGGCGCTGGTGCTGTCGCTTTTCGTTCTGATCGGTAACCCGCTGATCGTGCTGGCGATCATGGGGTATATGGGGTATCGCAAGCGCACCGGTTTCCTTGCCGGTCTGACCGTCGCGCAGATCTCGGAATTCTCGCTCATCTTCATGGCGATGGGCGTGTCCATCGGGCATGTGACGCAGGAGTCGATGGGGCTCGTCACGCTGGTCGGGCTCGTGACGATAGCGATCTCGGTCTACATGATCACCTGGTCGCACAAGCTCTATGCCCTGCTCGAGCCGTTGCTGGGCGTGTTCGAGCGCCGGGTGGCGTTTCGCGAGGACGCCGACGATGCCGGGTCAACCTCCGCGACTCCCTACGACTTCATCATTTTCGGGCTGGGGCGGTATGGCTGCAATATCGGCCATCAGCTCGGCGAGCGCGGCTACCGCGTGCTGGGCGTCGATTTCGACCCCGAGGCGCTCGCGAACTGGCGGCGCATGGGCTTCGACGGGCAGTTCGGGGACGCGACGGACCCCGAATTCACCGCGCATCTGCCGCTTTCGGATGTGCGTGCGGTGATTTCCGCGGTGCCACGCGAGAAGGGCAGTCTGACCGAATCCGACCCGCAGATGGCGCTTCTGCACGGGCTTCAGAGCGCGAATTTCCGTGGCAAGCTGGCGCTGGCGGTCAACTCGGAAAGCGAGGCCGAGGGGCTGCGCCAGAAGGGTGCGAAAATCATCCTGACGCCCTTCGACGACGCCGCGAGCTTCGCCGTTGAACGGCTCGAGGCGGACGTGACGCCGGCCGCGTCGGGGTAAGGTCCGCATCGGTGGCGGGCCGCGCATCGGGCGGCATCACATGCGCAATTGAGCGTTGTATTTTCGCGCCCGCGGTTGCGCACATGCTGTCGCGCGCGTTAACTCTGCAATCCATGGCGCGTCTTGACAACATCTCCGACATGATATTGCAGGAGCTGACGCGCGATGGCCGGTTCAGCAACCTGGAACTCGCGCGCCGCGTCGGATTGTCGCCCTCGGCCTGCCTGCGCCGGGTTCAGGAGCTCGAACGCGACAACATCATCAAGGGATACCGGGCCCGCGTGAACCGCGACGCGCTCGGCCGGGGATTCGTTGCCTATGTGACCGTGGGGCTGTCGCAGCATTCCCGCGCCGCGCAGGACGCGTTCGAGCGCGCGATCGACGCGGCCGAGCAGGTCCGCGAATGCCACAGCGTGGCAGGCTCGGTCGAGTATCTGCTGCGTGTCGAGGTTGCGGATCTTTCGGACTACAAGGCGTTTCGCGCCGATATTCTTGGCGCGTTGCCGCAGGTGACGTCGATCCGCAGCTATGTCGTGATGGACTCGCCCAAGGACGAGGTGCGTTGAAAGCGCGCTTGCGCGGCGACTTGATTTCGATAATACTAGAATTATGAAACGAACGACCACGCCTCTCGATACGGAACACGCCGCGCTGACCTTCGCCGCGCTCGGCTCCGAACAGCGGCTCGCCGTGCTGCGTGCGCTGGTGCGGGCGCGGCCGGCGGGGTTGAGTATCGGAGCCCTGGGCGCGCGGTGCGGAATCACCGGATCAACGCTCACCTTTCACATAAAGATATTGGCGCAAGCCGGCCTGGTAAAACAGGAACGTAACGGACGCCGGATCATTTGCGCGGCCGATACGGCGGCGATCCGGGGATTGTCGGACTTCCTGCTTGCGGAGTGCTGCGCGGATCAGGGGCCTGACCATGGCTGATGCGGCGGTCCCGCGGCGCCGCGACAGTCTGCGGCGGCTCGACCGGGTGGCGCTCGCGATCGCGGCGCTGCTTGTGGCGGTCGCGGTGCTCGATCCGGCCCGGTTCGGCGAGACAGTCGCCTTCGCGCTCGGCGCGCTCGCGCGCACGGCGCCGATCATCGCGGTCGCGACCCTCGCGCTCGCCTTCGTGAAGGCGGCGGGGGCGGAGACGCTCGTGGGGCGGGCGTTCCGGGGGCCGGCGCTCGTCATGATCGCGCTCGCGGCGCTCGTCGGCGGGCTGTCGCCCTTCTGCTCCTGCCAGGTGATCCCCTTCATCGCGGCATTGCTCGCCGTGGGCGCGCCGCTCGCGGCGGTGATGGCGTTCTGGCTGTCCTCGCCCCTGATGGATCCGGCGATGTTCGTTGTCACCTCCGCGGTGCTCGGGCTCGACTTCGCGCTGGCCAAGACGGCTGCGGCGGTGCTGATCGGCATCGGCGGGGGGCTCGTAGTGCATGCCTTTGCGCGCGGGCCGGTCTTTGCCGATCCGTTGCGCCCCGAAAGCAAGCCGGGGGGCTGCTGCGGCCAAGCCAAGACGCCGTTCGAAGGCGCGCCGCGCTGGGATTTCTGGCGTGAGGCGCCGCGGCGCGCGCTGTTTGCCCGGACCGCGCGCGACAATGTACTGTTTCTCGGCAAGTGGCTTGCGCTGGCCTATGTGATCGAGGCGTTGATGATCGCCTATGTCCCTGCCGCGCTGATCGCGGGGGTGCTTGGCGGCGCCGGGGTGCAGCCGATCCTGCTGGGCGCGCTGGTGGGGGCACCGGCGTATCTCAACGGTTATGCGGCGGTGCCGCTCATGGACGCGCTGCTGGGTCAGGGGATGGCGCCGGGCGCGGCGATGGCCTTCGTCGTGGCGGGGGGCATGAGCTCGATCCCGGCGGCGATCGCGGTCTGGGCGCTCGTGCGCGCGCGGGTCTTCGCGGCGTATCTCGGCTTCGCCTTCGCCGGTGCGCTGCTCGCGGGGCTCGGCTGGCAGCTCATTGCCTGACGCCTTTCGCGAAACGGTGGCAGCCGGCCTTGCATCTCGAGGATGCGACGGCAGGTGCCTGGGACTCGGCGCGTGAGTGCAGGCGAACGCGCCGCGCTTCAGATCGGTAGGGCGGCATCGGCCTTGAGCTGATCCATCACGATCTGGCTTTGCACGCGGGCGACGACGGGATGCGGCAGCAGCACCTCGTGGATCAGCCGGTTGAGCGCGGGCAGATCGGCGCAATAGGCGCGCAGCAGGTAATCGGCCTCGCCCGTGAGGGTCCAGGCGCTGACGATCTCGGGCTGTGCGGCGACGAGCCGCGCGAAGCCCCGCGCGGCATCGGGGGCGTGGGTGGCCATCTGCACCTGGATGAAGGCCTGCACCGCGAGACCGAGCCGCGCCGGGTCGAGGCGCGCGGCATAGCCGGTGATGTAGCCCGCCGCCTCGAGGCGCTGACGCCGGCGCCCGGCCTGGGAGGCCGAAAGGTTGAGCCGCGCGCCGAGCTCCTGCGCCGTCAGGTGCGCATCCTCCTGCAGGGCGGTGAGCAGCCTCGTGTCGATGTCGTCAAGCATGCGGCATCTCCGCGTTTTGCGGGAAATCTATGCGGCATCCCTGAGCATGACCAGCCAAAGATGCCCTTCGATGCGCACACGCTGCGCGCGGGATCGCGTATACTCTTGCAGGCCAACAGCGACTGGAGGAGTCATGGGACCGTTCCCGCATACCGCACCATACGCCACGATCACCGAGGACAACCCGGCCGGCACGGACGGCTTCGAATTCGTCGAGTTCGCGCATCCCGAGCCGGAGGAGTTGCGCTCGCTGTTCACGAAGATGGGTTACGAGAAGGTCGCCCGGCACAAGACGAAGGATATCGAGCTCTGGCAGCAGGGCGACATCAGCTATCTGATCAATGCGGAACCCGACACGCATGCGGCGCATTTCATTGAGGAGCACGGCCCCTGCGCGCCGTCGATGGGCTGGCGCGTGGTGGATGCGCAGCACGCCTTCGCGCATGCGGTCGCGTGCGGCGCGGAGCCCTATGAGGGGCCGGGCAAGACGATGGATGTGCCGGCGATCAAGGGGATCGGGGGCAGCCTGATCTACTTCATCGACCAGTACCGCGAGCAAAGCCCCTACAACGCCGAGTTCGAGTGGCTCGGCAAGGCGAACCCGGCCGGTGTGGGCTTCTATTACCTCGATCACCTGACCCACAACGTTCATCAGGGTAACATGGACAAGTGGTTCGCCTTCTACGGCGACATCTTCAATTTCCGCGAGATCCGCTTCTTCGACATCCAGGGCAAGTTCACCGGGCTGCATTCGCGCGCGCTGACGTCGCCCTGCGGGCGCATCCGCATCCCCATCAACGAGGATCGCAGCGAGAAGGGCCAGATCGTCGAGTATCTCAAGCGTTATAACGGCGAGGGTATTCAGCATATCGCCGTGGGGACGGAGACGCTCTACGACTCGGTCGATGCCATCGCCGAACGGGGGCTCAAATTCATGCCCGCGCCGCCCGAGGCCTACTACAAGATGAGTCATGACCGGGTGCAGGGCCATGACGAGCCGCTCGACCGGATGATGAAGCACGGCATCCTCATTGACGGCGAGGGCGTGGTCGATGGCGGCGAGACGCGCATCCTGCTGCAGATCTTCTCGAAGACGGTGATCGGGCCGATCTTCTTCGAGTTCATCCAGCGCAAGGGCGATGACGGCTTCGGAGAGGGCAACTTCAAGGCGCTCTTCGAGTCGATCGAGCAGGACCAGATCGAGCGGGGGGTGCTTACGTCGGATTCGTAGAGCGCGTGGCGCAAGTGCGGGGACGGTCTGGCGCCCTTTTAGCGTTCGGCATCAGAGGGTTAGAGGGCGGCGCGTGAGTGCGGATGAACGCGCCTGCGCTCTAGGAGTCCCCGCCCACACGCAGGATGTGGTCGCGCCCGCGCTTGACGTAGCGCAGCGCGCTTTCGTCGATGGCGGCGACCCGGCCGCCATCGAGTTCGTCGCCCACGCCGACGCGCACCATCCGCCCGTTCGACATCCGGACCAGCGCGCGCCGGTCCGCGTTGCCGCCGAACACCCCGATCAGGTTGATCCGACGCAGATTGAGCATGCCGGCGTTGGTGGCTGCTTCCGCGACCTGCGCCGAGGCGGGTATATCCGGCGCACTCGGGGTCGGAGCGGACTCCGCCGGGGTGCTCGCGCCGCTGACGGGGGCGTCCGCCTGCGCGGCTTCGGCCTGCTGCGCCGCGGTCTCGGTGGCGCGCTGAACGGCCCGCGACTCGGCGAAATTCTGCGGCCGGTCGTCGGGTCGGGGCGCGGTCGCGACGGCGTTTTCGGTGGCGGTGGCGAAAGCGTCCTCGCGGGCGGCGATGACCTCTGCAGCGGCCTCGGAGACGCTGTCGGGGCGGGTGCGGGGCGCGGGGGCGCGCAGTTCGGCCGCTTGCGCGGCATCGGCAAGCGCGTCGGCGGTGTCGTCGCGCCGTGTCGCGTCGTCCTGAGCGGTCGCCGCGGTGGCGGCCGGGCGCGGCTCGGGCCGGAAATCGCTGAGGGCCGGGTCCGAGGCGATTGTCGGGGCGCTTTCAGGGGCCGTCGCGTCGAGGCGCGAGCGGGCCGCCTCGAACGCGGTTTCCGGTGTTACCGCCACGATCCCGCCGCCATCGAGGGGCGGCGCGTCCGCGGCCCTGTCCGCCGCGCGCAGCGCCGGCGTCAGCGGCGGTGCGCCGGTCACGACCTCGATCGCGGGGCGCCGGCGGTCGAAGGCAATGTCGGGGGTGGCCGCGACGAGACCGCCACCGTCGAGCACCGGCGGCTGCGCCGCGACGGTGGCGAGATCGGGTGCGCGCGGGGCCGGGAGGATGGGCGGCTCGCCGATGGTGACCTCGACGGCAACGCGTTGCCGCTCGACGGCTGCGGGCGTTGTCGCCACCACGATGCCCGCGCCATCGAGAACGGGCGGTGTGGCCGTTTCGGTGTCGGGCGCGGCGGGGTCGGGGATGACGGGGGGCGCGCCAGTGACCACGTCGACCGGGACCGCGGCGCGCGCGAGCGCAGCATCCGGGGTGGCGGCGAGGATTGCGGCGGCGTCCGGCGGGGGCGCATCCGGCGCGGCCGTCCCCGTCCCGGAGCGCGAAGTGGGCAGCAACGGCGGCGGGCCGAGGACAACGTCGAACCGGTGGCGCGTGAAGGCCGCCTCGGGGGTGGCCGCCGCGATGCCGCCGCCGGACAGGGCGTATTCCCGTGCGGGCACGATCGGCTCGGGAATGTGCGGACGCGACAGCGCGGACTGCGTCAGCGCGCCGATCGGCGGCGCATCGACGGGGATGCGCGGCGTGTCGAGCGCGCCGACCCGGGTGGTATCCATCGCCCCGAAATCCGGGGTCGCGGGGGTCGCGGGAGCCTCGGTCGGCGGTGCGAACAGGACCTGCTCCTGGGTTTCGTCGAACCACAGCGCCGTCGCCCACAACCCAACCGCCGCGGCGAGCAGAACCACTGCACCCCCGCCGAGCGCGAGGCGGCGCCGGCGGCGTGCCCGCTGCGCCTCCGCGGCGCCGAACACCGTGACGGGCTCATCACCATCCCCCGCACCCTCAGCCATACGCAATCGCCGCGGCTCGGGCGGGTGGGCCGTGGGCGGCGAGGCCGGGCCGCGACGCCGCCCCGTGAGCATCCCGGTTGCGCGCTTTGCGGCGGGCTTGCGCGCGGCCGGCCACGCACCCTTGCGACCACGCGTCTTGCGACCGGGTTTGGTGGCGGCGACCGGTGCGGAGGTGTCCGCCGGCGTGGAGTTGTCGGCCGGCGCCTGCGCGGCTTGCTCCGCAGGGTCGTTGTCGCCCGCATCCGTGGTATCGGTGCGCTGCGGGGTGGCCGTTCCAAGGGCGTCACCGGCGGGCGACGCCGTCGGATCCGCCGGCGGCTCGGAGGTCCCGGCATCGCCATGCATCGGCGGCGCCGGTTGCGCAGGGGGCTCGCCAGGCGCTGTCCGGGCCGCACTTGCCGGTGCGGCGTGCTGGCCGCGGGCGGGCGCGGCAGCCGTGACACCCGTGGCGGCGGCACGCGCGCCGCGCGCTCGGGCAAGCAGGCCGTCCGGCGCCGAGGGCGCGCTTGCCGGCGCTCCCGGGGTCGTGTCCTTGAAATCCGCGCCTGCGGGCGCGGCGGATCGGGTCGGCGCCGGCGCGCCGGCGGCAGGGGTTTCGGACCCGTCTGGTTCGGATGGCGCGGCATCGGGGCGGGCGCCCTCGCGGATGACGCAGCGATCCGGGGCGAGGGCATCGCCCTCGGGCAGAAGGGTATCGAGGGTGCTGCTGGCGCCGAAATCGGGCGCGCGCGGGAACTGCGCCTCATGCGGCGCGGCGGTAAAGCAGGCCGGGTTGAAGCGGTGGCGCCGCGCGATTTCCTCGGCCTGTTCGAGCGTTTCGCGCGCGACGAGCGCCACGCGCGCCGTGCCCGCCGAAACCTCCCAATCAAAGGCGATTTCATCGAGAGCGTAAGGGGTTTCGCCCTCGACGGCGGCCCTGATCTCGGCGCGCTGGCCGCCCGCGTCGGCGGCGGTGACCGCAACCTGCGTATAGCGGACTTCCGCCTCGGGGATCACGAGCGCGGTGGTAAACCCGCCCGGCGCACGCTCCTGGGCCTGTCGGCGAAGCTTTGCAAGTTCGACGTCAAGCGCCGCGGAATCCTTCAGCGCGACCGCGCCCACGCGCTGCCAGCCCTCCGCTCGGCGCTGCAGGAGGGTGATGCGGTCAAAGGACAGATCAAGGGCGAACTCGGGTGTCATCACGTCAACATAGCACATTGATGCGCGCGCCGGACTGTGCCCGGCACGTTTCCTTAAACTACAGCAGCTTGCCGCTCATGGGAAGCCGCACATGGGGGCGCAGCGACCTGCGGTTGCGCGATTAAGGCTTGTCGGACGGGCAGGGCGCCCGCAAACTGAACGAATAAGTATCCAGGGAGCGTGCGATGGCGGGTATCGGTTTGGTGATTCGGACGATCGGGGCCGGGATCGCCATCGCGGCGGCGATCGCGGTTGCGGCGCAGGCTGACAACGGCCGGATCACGGTTCATGGCGAGGGGCGCGCGGCCTCGGTCCCGGACATGGCGACGCTGAGCATCGGGGTGAGCGCGCGCGACGCTGCCGCCGAGGCGGCGATGGAGCAGGCGGCCGTGGCCATGGCGGCGGTGCGCACGCGGCTCACCGAGATCGGGATCGAGCGGCGCGACATGCAGACCGGGGTTCTGTCGCTGCAGCCGCGCCCCGACCGCGAGAGCGGCGAGGACGCCGGTTTCGAGGCGCGCAACGGGCTCGAGGTGACGGTGCGCGATCTCGATCTGCTCGGGCAGGCCCTCGATGCCGTGCTCGCCGAAGGGGTCAACGAGCTGCACGGGCTACGTTTCGGGCTGAACGACCTCGAACCGCTCACCGAGGAGGCGCGCCGCGCTGCCGTCGAAGATGCCCGCGCGCGCGCGGAGACCTACGCGGATGCGGCGGGCATCTCGCTCGGCCGGTTGATCAATCTGCGCGACGAGCATGTCTCGAACGGGCCGCGGCCGATGCTGCGCATGGAGAGCGCTGGTGACGTCGGGGACTCGCTTTCCGAGGGCGAGGTGACCGTGACCGCGCGGGTCACGGTCGATTACGGTTTCCGGTGAGACGCGCGGTCAGCCGGCGGCGCTGAGGGCCTGATCGAGATCGGCGATCAGGTCGTCGGCGTCCTCGATCCCGATCGACAGGCGCACCACGTTGGGGTCGGCGCCGGCAGCCTTCTGTTGCGCCTCGGTGAGCTGGCGATGCGTCGTCGAGGCCGAGTGGATCACCAGCGAACGCGTGTCGCCGAGATTGGCGACGTGGCTGAACAACTCGAGGCTGTCCACGAAGCGCACGCAGGCGTCGTAGCCGCCCTTGAGCGCGAAGGTGAAGATCGAGCTCGCGCCCCTGGGGCAGATCCGGGTCATGCGCTCGGCATAGGGCGAGGAGGGCAGCCCGGCATAGCTAACGCGCTCCACCGCAGGGTGTTTCTCGAGCCATTCGGCCACCCGGAGTGCATTTGCGCAGTGCTTATCCATGCGCAGGCTGAGCGTCTCGATCCCGAGCAGCGTGTAATGCGCCGCCTGCGGGTTGAGCGTCATGCCGAGGTCGCGCAGCCCCACCGCGATGGAGTGAAACGTGAAGCCGAGCGGGCCGAAGGCCTCGGCAAAGGTCAGGCCGTGATAGGCGGGCTCGGGCTCGGACAGCGAGGGGAACTTGTCGCTCGCCGACCAGTCGAATTTGCCCGAATCGACGACGCATCCCCCCGTGACGGTGCCGTTGCCCGTCAGATACTTGGTCATCGAGTTGACCACGAGCGTGGCGCCGTGCTCGATGGGCCGGCACAGATACGGCGTCGCGGTGGTGTTGTCCACGATGAGCGGCAGGCCCGCCTTGTCGGCGATGCGCGCCATTGCATCGAGATCGGTGATGTAGCCGCCGGGGTTGGCAATCGACTCGCAGAAGATGGCACGGGTGTTCTCGTCGATGGCGGCCTCGACGGCGTCGAGGTCGTCGGTGTCGACGAAGCTCGCGCTCCAGCCGAAGCGCTTGAGCGATTGCGAGAACTGCGTGACCGTGCCGCCGTAGAGCCGGGTCGAGGCGACGATGTTACAGCCCGGCCGCATGAGCGGAAACAGCGCGAGGATCTGCGCGGCGTGCCCCGAGGAGCAGCACACCGCCCCCGCGCCGCCCTCGAGCGCGGCCATGCGCGCCTGCAATGCGTTCACGGTCGGGTTGGTCAGGCGAGAGTAGATATAGCCGACCTCCTCGAGCCCGAAGAGCCGCGCAGCATGTTCGGCGTCGCGAAACACGTAGGAGGTGGTCTGGTAGATCGGCGTCTGGCGCGCGCCCGTCGCCGGGTCGGGCGCCGCGCCGCCATGTATCTGAAGCGTGTCGAATCCGTGCTGCCGCGTGTCCGTCATGATTTCCCCCCGCGCTGCGTTCGGTCGCGAGGGTAGTGCCGGGCTCTTTCCCCTGCAAGCACGGCCTGCTAGAGGGAGGCATCAGACAGGAGACGTGACGATGCCCAGCCCGTTTCACCTCGCCTTTCATGTCCGCGACCTCGACGAGGCCCGCGCCTTTTATGGTGCCACGCTGGGCTGCACGGAGGGGCGCAGCACCGAAAGCTGGGTCGATTTCGATTTCTTCGGGCATCAGCTGAGCCTGCATATCGGCGCGCCCTTCGCGACCGAAAACACCGGCAAGGTCGGCGATCACATGGTCCCGATGCCGCATTTCGGCGTGGTGCTGCCGCTGCCCGAGTTCGAGGCGCTCGCCGCGCGGCTCAGCGCGACCACGACCGATTTCGTGATCCCGCCCACCGTCCGCTTCGAGGGCGAACCCGGCGAGCAGTGGACGATGTTCTTTCGCGACCCGTCCGGCAATCCCATCGAGGTGAAGGGCTTTGCCGACATGGAGGGCGTGTTCGCGGCCTGAATGGCGGCGTTCGGCCGATCGGCCGGATCGCGGGTTTGCGCGGGGCTCGCCGGGCGTTACGCTGCGCTGGTGAGCGGAGGTGCAGGATGGCGCGAAAGTCGGGTATCGCAGGGAGCATGGCCGTGGTCGCGGCGCTGACGGTGCCGCCGCTCTGGGCCGCGGAAAGTATCTCGGGTCGGTTTCTCGTGGCGGAGCCGGATCTTGGCGGCAGCCCCTTCGGCGAGACCGTCATCCTGATGCTCGAGCATGGCGGCGCGGGCGCGGTCGGGGTGGTGGTCAATCGTCCTGTCGAGGAGCTTGCGCTGTCTGAGCTGGTCGATGAGCCGCCGGAGGCGATCGAGGATCTTCGGGTCGAGCTGTATTCCGGCGGTCCGGTCGAGGAAAACAGCCTGATCGCGCTGCATGACGAAGGCTTCGAGGCCGAGGGCACCGAAGTCGTCGCTGACGGCATCGCGACGTCGCCCGTCGGCGAAGTGCTCGAGGCGATAGCGGATGAGCGCGGGCCGGACGAGGTGCGGCTTTATGCCGGATATGCCGGCTGGGCGCCCGGCCAGCTCGAGGGCGAGTTCGAGCGCGACTCCTGGCATGTGATCCCGGCCGATGCCGGGCTCGTCTTCTCGCGGGCGCCGGGGGCGGTCTGGGACGAGGCCACGCGCCGCCGGCAGACCGACCTGTGATCCGGGAGCGGCGCACGGTGCCGCGACGGGTCGTTAAACCTTTCACGACATAACCGGGGCCGCGTCCGCAGGCGGGCGCAGGCAACCCCGGAGGATCCCATGCCGGCAACCGGCACGACGCGGCGCGCGGCGATGCGCGATGCGCGCGGCCAGCGCGCATGAGCACCGCGAAGCCCAAGACCTACAAGCGCGAAAAGGCGGTGGTGCACGCGGCTCTGTGGTGGGCGCTCACCGGGTTTGCAGCCTGGGCGATGGTGTTTGCGCCGAGCGCCAATCACGCCGCGCTTAAGGCGCTGGTGATCGGCTCGGGCATCTATGTCTTCGGCTTCGCCGCGGGCGCCTGGGGCATGGACTGGTGGGCCAAGCAAAAGCCCTTCGCAATCGGAAAGGACGCGACATGATCCATCACGGCGATGTGCCGGTGCGCGAGGCGATCCTGCACACTTCGGCGACGCC
>PUKW01000036.1 GCA_003550665.1 Paracoccaceae bacterium
ACAGCACCATCGCATTGTCCATCCAGATCGGGAAACCCTCCTGCGGATAGCCATAGGCGAGGTCGGGATTGGCCAGCCGCGCGCGCAGCGTGTCGCCGTTCCAGTAGACCCCGGCGCCGATGTCGCCCTCGGTGTAGCTGTCGATGGTGCCGTAATCGAGCGCGATCCAGTGCTCGCGCGCCGCGGTGAGCGTATCGCGCACCTCGCGCAGGATGTCGGGATCGTCGGTGCAGCGCTCGCCGCCGGCGTGGTTGACGGCCAGGTGCATCACATCGACCATTTCGGGGACGACATTGATCCGCCCCTGAAGCTCCTCGGGCGGGTCGAAGAAGATGTCGGAGGTGTGGATGTCGCCGTCATATTCGGCGGTGTTGACGATGATCCCCGTCGACCCCCAGGCCCAGGGCACCGAGTATTCGCGCCCCGGATCGAACTCGACGTCGCGCCATTCCTCGGCGATATTGTCGAGGTCGGTGACGATGTCGCGGTCGAGCGGCTGCACCAGCCCCTCCTCGATCCAGATCGGCACGTAGCTGTTGGAGGGCATCACCACGTCGAAGCCGTGCCCGCCGCGGCGCACCCGGGTGAGCGCGGTGTCGTTGCTGTCGTAATCGGTGATGCTCACCGCGATGCCGGTCTCTTCCTCGAACTTCTCGATCATCTCGGGGCTGGTGTAGTTGCCCCAGTTGTAGATGTTGAGCTCGTCGGCATGGGCGAGCCCGGCCGTGCCCGCGACGGCGGCGGCGAGGGGCAGGATGCGGGTGCTGTATCGCATGGCGGTCTCCCTGTTGCGGGGCCCGGCGGGGCGTGCCCGCCGGGCCGTGTGATGCGCGCCTCTGCGGGCGGGTTACTGCATCAGCTCGGTCCAGACCTGGGTGTAGATGTCGTTGACCTCGGACGGGCAGGTGATGCTGAAGCGGCCGGCATCGGCGAGCTCGTCGGGGATGCTGATCTCCGGCGCCTCGACCATCTCCGGGTCCATGTACTCCTCGGCCCCGACGATGCCGCTGGCGTAGCGGTGGAAGTTGGAGTTCTCGCCGGCATTCTCGGGCTGCAGCATGAAGTTGATGAACTCCATCGCCTCATCGACGTTCTGCGCGTCCGACAGCACCATCGCGTTGTCCATCCAGATCGGGAAGCCCTCCTGCGGATAGCCGTAGGCGATGTCCTCGTTCTGCAGCCGCGCGCGCATCGAGGCGCCGTTCCAGTAGACGCCGGCGCCGATGTCGCCCTCGGCGTAGCCGTCCACAGTGCCGTAATCCATCGCGATCCAGTGCTCGCGCGCGTCGGTCAGCGTGTCGCGCACCTCGCGCAGGATGTCGGTGTCGCCGGTGCAGGGCTCGCCGCCATGGTAGCGCACCGCGAGATGCATCACGTCGCTCATCTCCGGGATCACGTTGACGCGCCCCTGAAGCTCCTCGGGCGGGTCGAGGAAGATGGCCGAGGTATTGACCTCGCCGTCATAATCGGAGGTGTTGACGATCACGCCGGTGGTGCCCCAGGCCCAGGGGATCGAGTATTCGCGGCCCGGATCGAATTCGGGATCGCGCCACTCCTCCTCGATGTTGTCGAGATCGGTGACGATGTCGGTATCGAGCGGCTGCACGAGGCCCTCGTCGATCCAGATCGGCAGGTAGCTGTTGGAGGGCACGACGATGTCGTAGCCGTGGCCGCCCTGCCGGATCTGCGCGAGTGCGGTGTCGTTGCTGTCATAATCCGTCAGCGTGACCTCGATGCCGGTCTCCTCCTCGAACCTCTCGATCACGTCGGGGCTCGTGTAGTTGCCCCAGTTGTAGATGTTGAGCTCGCCCTCGGCGCTCGCGAGCGCGGTCGAGCCGAGAAGCGCGGCCACGGCGATCGGCAGTGTCGTCGTCTTGTGTTGCATGGTTTTCTCCCGGTTGGTTGAAGGTCAGGGACGTTTGCGCGACAGGATGAAGAACAGCACCACCACGACCGCCGACAACAGCAGGAACAGCGTAGCGATGGCGTTCATCTCCGGCGTCACGGTGCGCCGGATCTGGCCGAGCATATAGGTGGCGAGCGTATCCTGCCCGGCCGATTTCACGAATTCGGTGATCACGACCGTATCGAGCGAGATCACGAAGCCCAGCATGAAGCCCGCGAGCACGCCGGGCAACAGAAGCGGCAGCGTGACGTAGCGGAAGGTCTGGAAGTGGTTGGCATAGAGATCGGCAGCCGCGCGTTCGAGGGTCAGATCCATGGTCTGCAGCCGCGCGCGGATCGGCAGATAGGCGAACGGGATGCAGAACGCCGAATGCGCCGCCACGAGATAGCCCATGCCGGTGTAGCCGGTCTGCATCTTGATGCCCGCAAAGAAGATCAAGAGCGCCGTGCCGGTGACCACCTCGGGCACCATCAGCGGCTGATTGACGAGCGCGTAGATCATCGTCTGGCCGGGGAATTTCGGCGTGCGGGTCGTCGCGAGCGCGGCGAGCGTTGCGGCGAAGGTCGCGATCGCCGAGGCCGTCACCGCGAGCCAGAGCGCGCGGATCGACACCTCGCGCACCTGCGAATTGTCGAACGCCGCCTGGTACCATTGCAGCGAGAACCCCTGCCAGCGCGACATCGACGCCGCCTCGTTGAACGAAAACACCACCAGCGTCGCGATCGGCACATAGAGCAGCACGAAGGTCAGCACCGCGATGGAGGCGAAACCCGGCAGCGCCGTGATCGAGAAATTGCGCCGCGCCCTAGCCATGCCGCTTCTCCTCGTCGCCGCCGATCGTGCGCAGATAGAACACCAGCGCTACCAGCACGATCACCAGAAGCGCCAGCGCCAGCGCCGCGCCGAGCGGCCAGTTGCGCCCCTGCCCGAACTGAAGCTCGATCAGGTTCGACAGCATCATGTTGCGCCCGCCCCCCAGGAGCCGCGGCGTCACGTAGGAGCCGATCGAGGGGATGAAGACGAGGATCGAGCCCGCGATGAAGCCAGGCCGCACCAGCGGGAACACGATCCGGCGCAGCACCTCCCAGCGGCTCGCATAGAGATCGTAGCCCGCCTCCAGCAGCCGCACATCGAGCTTGTCCATCGCCGCGAAGACCGGCAGCACCATCAGCGGCAGGAACACATAGGCCATGCCGATGAGGATGGCGAAGTCGGTATACATCATCTGGATCGGGCTGTGGATGATGTTGAGATTCATCAGCAACGAATTGACGACCCCCTGGTTGCGGATCACCTCCTGGATCGCGAAGGTGCGGATCACGAGGTTGGTCCAGAACGGGATCGTGATCAGCAACAGCCAGATCTCGCGCTGCCCCGGCGGGCGCGTGGAGATGAACCAGGCCGTCGGAAAGCCGAGTATGGCGCAGATCACCGTGGTCTGAAAGGCGAGGCTCACCGAGCGCCAGAACACCGACAGGTGGCTCCAGTTGAGCGTCACCTCGTCGGGATCGAAGATGTCGCGGCGAAAGAACACCTGAAACCAGGCCCGCCCGGAAATCTCCCAGACCACGCCGCCATATTCCGCCGGCGTGAGGATCGAATAGACCACCACGATCAGGAGCGGCCCGGAGGCCGCGAAGATGAGGATCAGGAGCGCCGGCAGGCTGAGCAGCCATTTCCAGAAATTGCGCTCGCGCTCGGCGGCGAGGGGGGGCTCGGCGGCGTCCGGCTGCGCGCCCTGCCCGGCGATATGCTGCGTCACGGCCATCGCCTCAGTTCCTCAGCACCTGGATGCCGCCCTCGGCGACGCGCACGCCGACGCGGCTGCCTTCGGGCAGTGCAACGGCTCCGGCGCCCGTGTTCTGCCGGCGCAGGGTGAAGCGCGACTCGCCGGGCAGGCGCAGATGCACATGCGTGTCGGTGCCGAAGAACACCGCATCCTCCACCGTGCCCTCGAAATCGGCCGCCTCGTCGGTGATGCTGGCATGCTCGGGCCGGATCACGATCGTCACATTGGTGCCCGCGCTCGGCGACAGCCCCTCGGGCAGCGAGGCGCGGCGGGTGCCGCCGCCCGGCAGCCGCACATCCGCCGCCCGGCCGTTGACCGCCACGATCTCGACATCGAGGAAATTGGTATCGCCGATGAAATCGGCCACAAAACGCTCGGCGGGATGGTTGTAGATGTCGGCCGGGCTGCCTGATTGCAGGATCCGCCCGCCCGACATCACCGCGATGCGGTCCGACATGGTCAGCGCCTCGTGCTGGTCATGGGTGACGAAGACGAAGGTGATGCCCGTCTCGGTCTGCAGCCGCTTGAGCTCGGACTGCATCTCCTTGCGCAGCTTGAGATCGAGCGCCGAGAGCGGCTCGTCGAGCAGCAGCACCCGCGGCTGCGGCGCGAGCGCGCGCGCCAGAGCGACGCGCTGCTGCTGGCCGCCCGAGATCTCGGAGGGCTTGCGCGCCGCCATCGCCTCCATGCGCACCAGCTCGAGCATCCGCCCGGTCGTCTCGCGCACCACGGCGGCGGACTTGCCGAGCATGCGCAGGCCGAAGCCGATATTGTCGGCTACGGTCATGTGC
Source organism: Paracoccaceae bacterium (assembly GCA_003550665.1). Taxonomy (GTDB): domain Bacteria; phylum Pseudomonadota; class Alphaproteobacteria; order Rhodobacterales; family Rhodobacteraceae; genus Alkalilacustris. The sequence goes on from PUKW01000036.1 coordinate 4,487, forward strand.
GGAAACAGCGCGTAGTTCTGAAACACCGTGTTGACCGGGCGCGCATTGGGGCCGAGCCCGGCGACCTGGCGGCCATTGATGATCACCTCGCCGGCGCTGGGTTGCTCGAAGCCGGCGATGAGGCGCAGCAGCGTGGTCTTGCCGCAGCCCGAGGGGCCCAGAAGCGTGAAGAACTCGCCGCTGCGGATCCCGATCGTGACCTCATCGAGCGCACGGAACGCCGCATCGCCCTGCCAGAAAACCTTGCTCAGGCGCTTGATCTCGATCTCGTTGGTGGCGGATGCGGCCCGCCCGGTGGTGTCGGCCAAAGAGGATCTCCCTGTCGCGGCGCTCGTGTCGGTCACAGTTTTGATCAAATCCCGCACCAAAGGCAAAACCTTTTCGCATCACTTCGGCGCGTCGGCATGCGTGATCCGCCCGCCGCATATCGTGTACGCGATGCCGAGCGCCGCGACCTCGTCGCTGGGCACCGCCTCGATATCGCCGTCCACAACCACGATATCCGCGAGATACCCGGCGCGCAGCATCCCCTTGCGGTCATCGGTATGCTCGGCATGGGCGCCGCCCGATGTGTAGGCCGCGAGCACCTCGCGCAGCGCGAGCCGCTCATCCGCGCAGCTGTCGTCATAGGGCCGGCGCGTGCGCGCGGCCTGGATGCCGCGCAGCGGGTTTATGTCCGCCACCGGCCAATCCGACGCGAAGGCCAGCGCCGCGCCCGCATCGCGAAGCCGCCGGCAGGGGAAGGCGTCGCGCCAGCGATCGCGCCCGATCTTGCTCAGCGCGGGCTCGGTCGGAAAATCCATCGCGCCGGGCACGTGACAGGGCTGGATCGACGCGACGACGCCCAGCTTTGCGAAACGCGCCACGTCGTCGGGGCGAATGAGCTCGATATGCTCGATTCGGTGGCGCGCATCACGCGCGCCATTGGCCGCCCGCGCGGCGGCGTAGCCATCGAGCACGCGACGCACCGCGCCGTCGCCGATGGCGTGCACAGCGATCTGCAGACCGCGCCGGTCGGCCTCGGTCGCGATGGCGGCGAAGCGGTCCGTTTCAAAGAGCGGCTCGCCGCGCCAGCCGGGCTGATCGGGGTAGTCATCGACCATGACGGCCGTGCCGCTGTCGATGACGCCGTCCATGAACAGCTTGACAAAACCCGAGGCGAGCCAGTCATCATCGAAGTCGCGCCGCATCGCGCTCGCCTGCTCGAGTTCGGCGATCTCGCGGAAATTGCGGAAATGGAACGGCACCCGCACGCGCGCATCGAGCCGCCCCTCGGCGCGCAGCTCGGCCAGAAGCTCGAGCGTGTAGCGGTTGCCGTCCATCGTCACGAGCGAGGTGAAGCCGTGGCGCGTGCAATGCGCGATCCCGCGCGCGAGAATCTCGCGGTCGCGCGCGCGCTCGGCGGGGCCCGGCGGCGGATCGGGCTCGTCGCCGGTCGAGAGGCCGAGCGTCACGCGCTCCTCCCCGCCCAGCGCCTGGATCGGTGCGAAGGCCTCGAATTCGCGCAGCTCACCGGCGGCAAGCCCGTCATCGCCCATCACGATCTCGTTGCCAGGGCCCAGCGCGCGGCCCTCGAGCAGCCCGGCCGCCCGCAGCGCCGCGGTGTTGGCCCAGGCGGTATGGTGATCGGCGGCGAACATCGCGAAGGGCCGGTCCGGGCACACCGCGTCGAGATCGTGACGCGTCGCCGGTCGGCCGAGCAGCTCGTAATCGGCCCCCTGCGCCATCAGGATCGGCGCGTCGGGATGCGCGGCGGCATAGTCACGCACGGCCACCGCCAGCTCCTCTGCCCCGCTCACCCCGAGCAGCTGCAGATGCGCCAGCTCGGCGCCGCCGGGAAACAGATGCATGTGACTTTCGATGAAACCGGGCAGCACCGTGGCGCCGCGCGCGTCGATCTCGGTCGCGCCCGGGGCGGCCATCGCGGCGATGGCGGCCCCGCTGCCGACCGCGAGGATGCGCTCGCCGGCCAGTGCGACGGCTTCGGCCTCCGGCGCGGCGGGATCCATCGTCAGCACACGCGCGTTCAAGATGATGGTGTCGGCCTGGGTGGCGGGCATCGCGGTCCTCCTGATCGGCGGACGGTAGCGGCGCCCCGGCGCCGCCGCAAGCCGCGCCAGCATGCAAAAAGGCCCCCGAAGGGGCCTTTCCACTGTGCATCAAGGCAACCGGCGCGCGGCTCAGAGCGCCTGGATGTTCGCCGCGCTCTCGCGGCCGTCACGGCCGGCCTGGAGGTCGAAGCTGACCTTCTGGTTGTCGGCCAGGCCGGTCATTCCCGCGCGCTCGACGGCCGAGATGTGCACGAAAACGTCCTTGCCGCCGCCATCGGGCGCGATGAAGCCATAGCCTTTAGTGGTATTGAACCATTTCACGGTGCCGGTGGGCATGCCGCGTCTCCTCTTTCAGTTTTCCCGCCACACCATTGCGCGGGCCGTGCAGCCAGGTCTTCCAAGTCTTCCGGCTGCCTGCTGAAAACAGGAGGCGGTCGTAAGAAGTCGGTTGTCACCCTGGAAAGATGCCAGAATCATCGCGAATTGCAAGAGCATTCCTCAGAGCCACTGCATGAGGATCTGCCAGGAGACCACCGCCACGAGCGCCCCTGCAACGAGTTCGAGCGCGGGAATCACCGCCCGGGCGCGCGCGATCGGCCCACTCCAGACCAGCGCCCCGTCGCGCGCGGAGACCGCGAGCAAAGCCACCGCGACGGTCACGCTCGCCGTGCCGAGCCCCATCGCATAGGCCCCCGCGATCCCCGCCGCCTCGATCCCCATGCGCCATGTCAGGATCAGCAGGAACAGCGCCCCGGTGCAGGGGCGAATCGCGATGCTGCCGATCAGCAGCGCCGAGTCGCGCCAGCCGCGCAGCTTCGACACCTGCTCCGCACTCGGGCCGTGACTGTGCCCCTTGCAGCCGCACCCCGCGCCATGCGGCTGCGCGGCCGGGCGCCATTGCCGCAGCACGTTTCGAAGCCCGCGCAGCGCAAGGTAGACGCCCACGAGCCCGATCGCCGCATAGCTCACCGGGGTCAGGATCTCGTCTCCCGCCCCCACGAGCTGCTCGCGGCTCCAGCCGAGCACGAGCACCCCGGCATAGACCAGCACGACGGCCGTCGTCGCCTGGGCAAGGCTCGCGGCGAGCGCGATCCCGGCGAGCCGCCCGGCGCGCACGCCGCTGCCCGCACCGTAACCGCCGATCAGGATCTTGCCATGGCCCGGACCGACCGCATGGAAGAACCCGTAGGCAAAGGTGATCCCCATCAGCGTGGCAAGCGCGCCCGGTTCGCCCGCGCGCAGGCTGCGCAACGCACCCGCCATCGCGTTCTGGAAGTCGCGCTGGCCCTCGATTGCCCAGCGCGCGATCCCGTCGAGCCCGCCCTGCAACCACATCACCGCGAGCGCGAGTGCAGCGGCGAGCGCGGCGGTCAGGATGACCCGTTGCATGCGATACGCACCTCTTCGGCAAAGGCGTCGCCGACCTCCGGAAACTCGGCCTCGATGTCGGCCATGTCCGCGCCGTCGGCGATCATTTCGTCGAGCTTGTCCTGCAGCATCGCTTCGGCAGCGTCCCGGTCGGGCACGTCGATCCGCGCGGTGCAGTCGTCGCGCCCGGCGATCTCCGGATCGAACGCGACCCTGTATTCGGTGTAGTAGGTCGGGTCATACACCTCGAAGACGATCTCGCCGATGTCGGGATCGACGCCGTTTTCGATCTCGCGGCGATGCGTGGTGGTGATGCGCCCGTCGGTAAAGTCCGCGGTCCAGTCCTGCGGCCCGCTCAATTCCAGCGGCGTCCCGTCCGCGAAGCCGAAGAGATCTCCCTCATAGCCGTCAACCCAGTTCATGTCGAAGCCGGAAAGCTCCTCGCGCTCGCTGTCGTCGATTTCACCCGTATAGTCCTGATCGAGCCCGAGATCGTCGATCACCAGCATCGAGTAGAAATCATCATAGACCCAGGTCACCTTCACCTGCGCGAGCTGTCCGTCGTCATCGAAGTGCAGCTCGAGCCCGGCATCGATGAAGATGTGCGGATGCGCCTGCGCCGCCGTCGCACCCAGACAGGGCAGCGTCGCCACCAGTATTACACGCAGCATGAATCACGGCTCCTTTCGGAGCCCGGACCCTAGCCGCAGCCTCGGGGCGCTGCTAGCCCGGTCGTCGCGCGACGTAGTCGATCAGCGCCGATCTGCCGGAATGGCCGCTGCCCTCATGGATCTCGGCGTCGTAGTCGGATGCGACCAGCTCCTCGAAACCGGCAAAGGCCCGGCGCAGCAGATCGAGCGTATACATGTTCTCCCGCGCCGGGGGACCACCAGTGCCATACTCGACCTGACGGGGCGCGTAGCCCTGCACGAGGAGGAGCCCGCCGGGGCGCAGCGTCGTCGCCATGCCCGCGAATATGCGATCGCGCAGCGCGGGCGGGGCGAACTGAATGAAAATCGCCGCGACGGCGTCGTAGCGCGCGCGCTCCCAGGGCCAGTCGGCGATGTCGGCCTCGTGAAAATCCACGCTCACCCCGCGCCGCCGCGCGAGCGCGCGGGCCTTGTCGAGCCCGACGCGCGAGCTGTCCATCGCCGTGACCCGATGCCCGCGCCCGGCCAGAAAGACCGAGTTGCGCCCCTCGCCGTCAGCGACGGCGAGCACCGACGCGCCCGGCGCGATCCGATGCGCTTCGCGATCGAGAAAGGCATTCGGCGCCTCCCCGAAGAGATACGACGCTCCGGCGTAACGGTCGTCCCACATCCACACCCCTCCGTTTGCGGCGAGCTATGGCCGTGGCGCCGCGAGTTCAACCCGCGGCGCGCTGGCGCGACAGGTCCAGCGTCATGATCCGTGCGCGACCGGCATGCTTGGCCTCGTAGAGCAGCATGTCGGCATCGCGCAGCATCCGGTCGGGTTCGGGCGTGTCGTACTGGGTCGACAGGATCGCCCCGATGCTGGCGGTCACGCGACAGGGCACGTCGCGATACCAGATCGGTGCGTCGAGCCGCTCGATCAGCCGCTCGGCGATCCGCCGCAGCGGCTGGCATTCGCCGATCCCGGGCATGATGACCACGAATTCATCGCCGCCGACGCGCGCGACCATGTCGCCCTGGCGCGTCTCCTCGATCAGGATCCGCCCCACGGCCTCGAGAACGGCGTCGCCGGCGGCATGGCCATGACTGTCGTTGACCTGCTTGAAGTGATCGAGGTCGATCTGCATCAGCGCGAAACGTGGCCCCCCGCGACACAGGTGCTCGAGCGCGCTGTCCATCGCGCGACGATTGCGCAGCCCGGTGAGCGTGTCCGTGAGCGCCTGCTCCTCGGCGGCGAGCCGCGCGCCCTGCAAGCGGCGGTTCAGGCTGCGCAGCTCGTCCTGCACGGCCGTCTTGGCTTCGGTGAGGTAGAGCATCTCGATGGCGAGATCGGTCGGCGCGAAGTCGCGATCGGTGAGGCCATGGCGCTGGACGGCCTCCGCCACGCTGATGCCGAAGGACAGGTTGACCAGCGCGCCCCGCCCCCCATCGAGCGGCACGGCGAGGCCCTTGAAGCCGGTGCCCGGCGGGCTGCGCAGGCTCAACCGCAGGCGCGGCACCGGCGCCTCGGCGAGCGCATGCGCCGCGCGCAGCCCGCGGGGTCGCTGCACCGCGAAGATATCGAAGAGCGGCTCGCCGACCAGCGCCCGATCACCAGAGATCTTCGCGATCGTGCTGCCGGCCGAGGCGATGCGCCCGGTACCGTCGAGCTGCAGGTGCATCGGCATGAGCGCATCCAGCGCCGCCGGGTCGAGCCGCAGGCCGGCCATCGTCACGGGGCGTCCTGCCGAACGGGCGCGCCGACGCCGGCGAGTTCGAAGCGCCGTCCGGCGGCATGGGCGCGGTCGAGCAGCCGGATCTCGATACGCTCGACACCGTCGGACTGCGCAACGCGCTCGAGCGTGATGAGCGCGCCGTAATCATCGGCCATCGCCTGCAGCAGGCCCGTCACGACAGGCGCAAAACCCGGATGCCGGGCGCGGCAGGTCACGCTGAACCGGCCCCCGCCCTCGTCGCGAAGCTCGAGATCCGGCAGGTCCAGATCCGGCACGGCGAGGCGCCCGCGCTCGCGCAGATCGTCGAGCGAATGAAGGAAGTCCTCGAAACTGACGCCACCGAATCGCAAGAGCCGGCGCAGGCGTTCGCGATCCGGATGCGACACGAGATAGATCCCGAGATCTTCGAGCAGGTCATCCACCGGCTTGTCGAGCGACGCCGCCGCCGCGTCGAGCACCGCGTCGGTCACCGCATCGCCGTATTCCAGCATCGTTTCGAATTCCCCGGCATCGACACCGCCCGCGCAGGCGATGGATGCCCAGCGGGCGTCGCCATAGGTGTCGCGCAGAAAGCACTCGATCGCCCGATTCACCAATCCATGCATTGCCAGACCTCTCCAGACCCACGGACGCTAGACAGCCGGGGTTAAGAAATCGCCAAGCCGGGCGGGACGGTGCCGCGACCCGGCGCGGCGGAGCACCGGCGGCGCGCATGGTCCGGGGCCGCAGCGCGGTGTCGGAGCGCGTCGCGCTCATCTGCATCCACGCACCGCTCCCGGCCTCCTGACGTCGTGCTCCGGGCGCGAGGGAAGCGGTGCCTGCTGTCGTGCAGCACGCGCTAGCCCGGACCCGACGCCCACCACCCCAGCAGCCCGGGCAACTCGCCGATATCCGCAAGCACCGCATCCGCCAGCGGCGCGAGGTCATCGCGCGCGGCCGGGCCGGTGAGCACACCTGCGGTGCGCATCCCCGCCGCGCGCCCCGCGCGCAGATCGTACAGGCTGTCGCCCACCATCAGTACCGATTGCGGGTCGAGCCGGCAGGCGCGGGCAAAGGCCGTCAGCATGCCGGGCTCCGGCTTGGGCCCGTAGCCGCTGTCATGGCCCGCGATGAAGTCGAATCGCCCGGCGAGGTCGCCCAGATGCGCGCGCGCCGGGGCCTCGGCGTCATTGGTGGCAACGCCGAGGCGCACGCCGTCCGCGCGCAGCCGGTCCAGAAGCGGCGCGAGCGGCACCGCGGGGACCATCGCGACCGCCGCCGCACTGGCATTGATGTGCGCGCGCAGCGCGGGGGATGTCATTCCCGGCAGGTGCTCGACCAGCAGTGCCACGACCTCGTCGGGGCTTCCGGCGATGGCTGGGCTGTCGGGCGCGAAGCGCCGCCGCTGCAGATCGTAGCGCAACGCACCGGCGAGCCGCGCCATCCGCCCCGCATCGCCGGAGGCGAGCTCCTCGATGAGCCCGCCGGCCCAGGCGCCCCAGCTCGCGTGAAAATCGAACAGCGTGCCATCCTTGTCGAAGATCACGCCGCGGATCGTCGTCGTCATGCCGCCCCCTCGCCGCGCCGCGGCACCGGATTGACTTGCCCGCCACGATGCCGGACCGTGCGGTCATGTCCGAACAGCCGCCTTATCGCCTGCACGACTCCGTCCTCTATCAGCTTACCGTGACCACGCGCCAGCAGGAGCGCCGGCTCGAGGAGCGATTGCGCGGGCTGGGGCTGACGCGGCTGACATGGTGCGTGCTGCTCGCGGTCAACAACGAGGGGCTGCGACAGCCCTCCGAGATCGCCGGGTTCATCGGGATCGACCGCCCCTCGACATCGCGCGCGCTGCGCCAGATGGAGGCGGCCGGCTGGGTCGCGCGGCGCGACGGCACACCGGACCGGCGCACGCGCTCGGTCGAGCTCACGCCGGCGGGCGTCGAGCTCCTGCACGCCGCGACCCCGCTCGCCATGGAAAACAGCAGGCACTTCCTCTCCAAGCTTGCCCCGGGCGAGGCCGAAACCCTCGCGCGGCTGCTCGAAAAGCTGCGCGCCGGCGAGACCCGCGCGCTCGACCGGTTCTGATCGGCGGCATCCCGCTCAGGTCCAGTTGATCGGTGCGCCCCCCGGAAGACCCTGCCGCGCCGCCGCGAGGGTCTCGTATGCGAACCCGCATGCGTCGCAGCACGCCACCACCCAGTCATCATCCATCAGCACGAAGTCCATGACGGCGGCCAGAAATTCCGGATCACCCGTGCCGTCACGCAGATCCTCGAGCGCGGCGCCCGAAGCGCCGAGAAACACCGGCAGGAGGTCCTCGTTGCCCGCCAGCCAGCTCAACACCTGCAATGCGACCGTCTCGGCCCGTTCCCGCGTCATCGCCATGATTGACCCCGCGAAAGAAAATCTTAACCATTTCTGCCAAAGTTGAGGAACGCACTGCGCGCACCTCGGGAGACGGAGTCACAATGGCCGGCAAGGTCCTCATCGTCGATGATGTTTCAACGAACCGACTGGTCCTCAAGGCCAAGCTGTCGCGCAGCTGTTACGAGACGCTTCAGGCCGGCGACGGGACGACGGCGCTCGCACTGGCGCGCGCGGAGCAGCCGGGTCTGATCCTGCTCGACATGATGCTGCCGGATCTCGACGGGGTCGCGGTGTGCCGGCGGCTGCGCGCCGATCCGGCAACCCGCGACATCCCCGTGATCGTCGTGACGGCCCTCGACGACGCCGAGAGCCGGCGCCGCGCGCTGCGCGCCGGGGCGGATGACTTCCTCACCAAGCCGGTGGATGAGCTGATGCTGCTCGCGCGGATGCGCAATCTCCTGCGCGCCCGGCAGACCGAAAGCGAGCTCGGCCAGCGCATCCCGGCCGACACCGCGGGCGGCTTTGCCGAGCCCGAAGCGGCCTTCGAGGGCGCCGGGCCGCGCGGCCGGATCGCGCTCGTGGCGCGCGACCGGGCGGCGGGGGTCGCCTGGCGGGCCGCACTCGCGCGGCACCTGCAGCATGATTTCGAGATCTGCAGCCCCTCGGAAGCACTGAACGCGCGCGACGGCGCCGACGCGCCGCAGCTTTTCGTCATCGACGCCGATATCGACCGGCCCGGCGGCGGGCTGCAGCTCATGTCCGAACTTCGCGCCCGGGCGGGCACGCGCCACGCCGCGCTGTGCATCGTGCTCGACCCGGGCGCACGCGACACCGGGATCACCGCGCTCGATCAGGGGGCGAGCGAGCTTTTGCCGCGCGACTTCGAACCCCGCGAGGCGGCGCTGCGCATTGCCACGCAGCTGCGCCGCAAGCTGCGCGCCGACCGGCTGCGCGAGGCGCTGCGCGACGAGCTGCGTTTCGCCGTGACCGATCCGCTCACCGGGCTGCACAATCGCCGCCACGCGATTCCGCAACTCGCGCGCATCGCCCAGCAGGCGCGCCGCACCGGGCAGCGCTACGCGATCATGCTTCTCGATCTCGACCGCTTCAAGGAGGTCAATGATCGCTGGGGGCACGGTGCGGGCGATGCCGTGCTGATGGAGGTCGCCGCGCGTCTGCGCGACGCGATGCGTCCCAGCGACATGCTCGCGCGGATCGGCGGCGAGGAATTCCTCGTCGCGATGCCGGGGGTCGATCTGGGCGCCGCCCGGCTCGCCGCGGAGCGTCTGCGTCAGGTCGTCGAGGCGCGGCCCTTCGCGCTCCCCGCCGACGCGGGCAGCGTCTGCGTGACCCTTTCGGTGGGGCTCGTGGTCGAGGATGGCTCGGACGCGCAGGACGGCATCGGCGGTATCGACCGTGCCGACCGCGCGCTTCGCGCCGCCAAATCGGAGGGGCGCAATCAGGTCACTGTGGGCCTGTGCGCGGCCTGATCCTCAGCCCGCGCGCACCGTAACGACCGGCGTCGCGACCCGCTGCTCTTGCTCGGGCCAGTGCTCATGGGTGCGCACGCCGCCCGCGGCGCGCACCCTCTGAACCGCGTCGAGACCGACATCCGCGATCGCCCAGCCGGGCACGTCGCGGTCGCTTTCGGCGAGGACTCCGTCGTCGGGCCAGCCGCGATCGGGCGGGCCGTAGATCGCGGCGCGGCCGGTATTGGCCTCGACCGGCTCGCACCACGCGGCCGGGCCGACCGTCGGCGACTGGACCGTGACGCACTGATTCTCGAGCGCGCGCGCCATGGCGCCGATTCGCACGCGGCTGAAGCCCGCGCGCGTTTCGGTCGCCGAGGGCACCAGCAGGATCTGCGCGCCCGCATCCACCAGAGCGCGCGCCAGCAGCGGGAACTCGCAATCATAGCAGATCAGCACCCCGATCCGTCCCAGCGCCGTGTCGAAGACATGCAGCGGCCCGCCCGGCACGATATTCCAAGGATCGCGCTCATAGGGGACCATGATCTGCTTGTCCTGGTGGCCGATCACGCCGCGGGGGCCGTAAAACGTCGCGCGGTTGACGGGCCGTTCGGCGCCCGCCGTCCAGACCGGCCCGCTCGCGCCGAGGATATGCACGCCATGCGCCGCCGCGAGCTCGGCGTGCAGCGCATCGACCGCCTCCTTGCGGGCCGCGACCGCGCGCGCGGCCGCCTCGCGGTCGCTCCCCGCGCCGTCGAGCGCGGCGAGCTCCATCGCGCCGTATTCGGGAAACACGATCAGATCGCCCCCCTGCCCGGCCGCATCACCGACCCAGCGCGCGAGCTTTTCGGTATACGCGGCCCAATCGGCAAGCTGGTCGATCGGATAGGCGGCGGCGGCGATGCGGATCATTGGGCCCTCCCCGGCGCGTCGAGCGCGCGGATCCAGAATTGCAGCGGCTTGCGCGTCTCGTCGTCGATGTCCACGTCCTTCCAGGCGAATTCGGCGACCACCCCAGGCATCGGCGCGTAACCGCGCCGGCGCCAGAAGCCGTCGAGCGGGCGGTAGTCGGCGGAGCGCTGCGGATGATCGTCAGGCCGGATCACGCCGCAGAACGCGCTCCAGCGCCGGCCGAGCGCGCGGGCGTGATCCTCGCGCAGATCGAAGAAGCGATGCCCGATCCCAGCGCCGCGATATGCCGGCAGCAGCACCGACTCGGCGCAGTAGAACACGTCCGCGAGCGCGATGCCCGTGCCCGCGAAGGCATCTGCGAAATCCTCGGCGTGATCCTCCATCGGCGTGCCGGTCGCAGCCCCCACGAGGGTGTCGCCGTCGAAGGCGCCGACGAGGATCGCGCCGGGGCTGTTGCGGTAGATTTCGAGATAGGCGCGCTCATAAGCGGCGTCGCCGTCGTAGAGATAGGGCCAGTCGCGAAACACCGCGATACGCAGCCGCGCCACGTCATCGAGCGCGGCCGCGAGCGCGGCGCCGGTGAGTGTCTCCACGCGCAGCGTCACGGCGTCTCCTCGGGCGCGCCGAAGCGCGCGATCATCCGCGCGCGGATCTGGTCGCGGGTGGCGCGGTAGGCGGCGAGCTTATCCTCGCGCGCCTCGGCAAGCCCCGTCGGATCCATGATGGGCCAGTATTCGACCTCGATATGGGCGTAGCGCGTGAGCTCGAGGGCGCGGCGCTGGCTCGCCGGCGAGAGCGCGATGATCAGGTCGAACCCCGACAGGTCATCGCCCCAGTTCTCCATCTCGTCGAAGCTGCGCGAGCGGTGACGCGCGAGCTCGACGCCGATCTCGGCGCACACGGCGATGGCGAAACCGTCCACCTCCATGTCCTCGCGCACACCCACGGACTGCACATAGGCGCGCTGGCCGTAGAGCTGCTTCATCAGCCCCTCCGCCATCGGCGAGCGCACCGCATTGTGATCGCAGCAGAACAGCACCGAGGACGGGAAGGGCTGCGTCAAATCAGCCCCCGTAATGCAGCACGCAGATCAGCGTGAAGAGCCGGCGCGCCGTGTCGATATCCACCTCGGCCTTGCCCTCGAGCCGCTCCTGCAGGATGCGCGCACCCTCGGTGTGAATGCCGCGCCGCGCCATGTCGATGGTTTCGATCTGCGAGGGGGGCAGGCGCTTGACGGCATCGAAATAGCTGTCGCAGATCTGGTAGTAGTCCTTGACCACCTGTCGGAACGGGCCGAGCGACAGGTGAAACTCCGCCGCCGGGCTGCCGGCCTCGTCGGCGACATCCACGACCAGCCGCCGCTCGCGGATCGCCAGCGCCAGCCGGTATGGCCCCGGCGGCATGTCGCGGTCCTCGCGCGCGGGCAGGGCGAAGCTATTATCCTCGAGCAGGTCGAATATGGCGACGCGGCGCTCCTGCTCGATCTCGGGCGTCGGCGCGGGCAGGCCCGAATCGTCGATCTCGATATGACAGATGTGGTTGCGCTCAGTCATCGGCGCGCCTGTTCAGCCGGTCGAGCCGCGCCTGCACGGACAGCCCGTGCGCCTCGAGCCCCTCGGCGCGCGCCAGCGTCGCCGCCGCCGGCCCCACCGAACCGAGCGCGCCGGGCGTCATCCGCGCGATGGTGGTGCGCTTCATGAAATCGAGCACCGAGAGCCCCGACGAAAAGCGCGCCGAGCCCGAGGTCGGCAGGACGTGATTCGGCCCGCCGACATAATCGCCGATGGCCTCGGGGGTGAACTGGCCCAGAAACACCGCCCCGGCATGGCGGATGCGGCCCAGCAGCGCCTCCGGATCGGCGACGCAGAGCTCGAGATGCTCGGGCGCGACGCGGTCGGACAGCGCGGCGGCCTCGCCAAGGTCGCGCACGGTGATGATGGCGCCGTGATCGCGCCAGCTCGCCGCGGCGATCTCGGCGCGCTCCAGCGTCTCGAGCCGCGCGGCGACGGCGGCCTCCACCGCCCCCGCGAAATCGGCATCGTCGGTGATCAGGATCGCCTGGGCGCCCGCGTCATGTTCGGCCTGGCTCATCAGGTCGAGCGCAATCCAGTCGGGGTCGTTGTCGCGATCGGCGATCACGAGGATCTCGGACGGGCCCGCGATCATGTCGATCCCGACCGCGCCGAAGACGCGCCGCTTGGCCGCGGCGACGAAGGCGTTGCCCGGCCCGGTGATCTTGTCCACGGGCGCGATGGTGTCGGTGCCGTAGGCAAGCGCCGCGATCGCCTGCGCCCCGCCGATGCGGTAGATCGCGTCAACCCCCGCGAGCCGCGCGGCCAGCAGCACCAGCGGGTTGGCCACCCCGTCGGGCGTCGGCACGCAGACCACGAGCCGCGCGACGCCCGCAACGCGCGCCGGAACGGCGTTCATCAACAGCGAGGACGGGTAGCTCGCGAGCCCGCCGGGCACATAGAGCCCCGCCGCATCCACCGGCGTCCAGCGCCAGCCGAGCTCGGCGCCCGCCCCGTCGTGCCAGCGCGCATCCTCGGGCAGCTGGCGTTCATGATAGGCGCGGATGCGCGCGGCGGCGGTCTCGAGCGCGGCGCGCTCGGCGGCGGGCACGCGCGCGATCGCGGCGTCGATCTCGGACTCGGTGAAGGCGAAGGCGTCCGGGGCGAGCTCGATACGGTCGAAGCGCGCCGTCAGCTCGGCGAGCGCCGCGTCGCCGCGCGCGCGCACATCGGCGATGATCGCGGCCACGGTATCATCCACATCGGCGGCGGCGTCGCGATCGCCGGCGAGGAACGCCGCGAACTCCGCCTCGAAACCGGCGGCGCGGGTGTCGAGCATGACGGGCATCACTCGGCCTCCGGATGTTGCGGCGCGGTTCCCGAGGGCGCCCGATAGGGGCGCGAGACGTCCTTGAGCGCGACATCGAGACATTCGACATCGAGCGCGATGGCGGCATCCCCGGCGAGGACCAGTTCGAGCCGCCCGGTCGTCTCGGGGCCCGGCTCGAACCGCAGCGACAGCAGCGACAGCACCGTGTCGCGGTCACAATCGACGAGCCCCGGCATCCGCAGCGCGAGCACATCCTGCACCACGAGGAGCGACTGGGTGCGCTCATAGGGACGGCCAGATGCCTCGGCGGCGGCGCGATCCTCCCAGCGAAAGCGATTGAGCAGGATCGCGAAGCGGCGGCGGCGCTTTTGCCAGGTCATCTCGGTGATCGGGAACACCGCATCCTGCAACAGCGAGGAGACGACCGCGAGGTCCTCCTCGTCGAGCGCGCGCAGCGCAAGCGCGGCCGCTGCATCCTCGAAGCGTGCGTCGCTCATGTCTCCCGGATCCGCTCGATATCCGCGCCGCAGGCGCGCAGTTTCTGCTCGACCGTCTCATAACCGCGATCGAGATGATAGACCCGCGCGACGCGCGTCTCGCCCTCGGCACCGAGCCCGGCGAGCACCAGCGAGACCGAGGCGCGCAGATCCGTGGCCATCACGGGCGCGCCGCGCAGCCGGGGCACGCCGCGCACCGTCGCGGTGCCGCCATGCACCTCGATATCGGCGCCCATGCGGGCGAGCTCGGGCGCGTGCATGAAGCGGTTCTCGAAGATGCGCTCCTCGAGGATGCTGACCCCGTCCGCCGTCGCCAAAAGCGCCATCATCTGCGCCTGCAGGTCGGTGGGAAAGCCGGGATAGGGCTCGGTGATCACATGGACGGCGCGCACCCGCTCGCCGGTGCGGTGCGTGGCGAGACCGTCGGCGGTCTCCTCGACCCGGATGCCGGCCTCCTCGAGCTTGTCGGCGAAATTCGCCACGAGCGCGCGCGCCCCGCCGAGGCATTCGACGCGCCCGCCGGTGATCGCCGGGGCGATCATGTAGCTGCCCAGCTCGATACGGTCGATCACCACGGGATGCGTCGCCCCCGTGAGCCGCTCCACCCCCTCGATGGTGATGGTGCTCGTGCCCTCGCCCTCGATCTGCGCGCCCATGCGCCGCAGGCACTGCGCGAGATCCACGATCTCGGGCTCGCGCGCCGCGTTGCGGATCACGGTCGTGCCCCGCGCAAGGGTCGCGGCCATCAGCGCATTCTCGGTCGCGCCGACGGAAACGATGGGAAAGTCGATCCCGGCGCCGCGCAGACCCTGCGGCGCATGGGCATGCAGATAGCCGTCGCGCAGTTCGAGCTCGGCGCCCAGCGCCTCCATCGCCATCTGGTGCAGGTCCACCGGCCGCGCCCCGATCGCGCAGCCGCCCGGCAGCGACACCACCGCGCGCCCCTCCCGCGCCAGGAGCGGGCCGAGCACCAGGATCGACGCCCGCATCCGCCGCACGATCTCGTAATCGGCGCGGTGCCCCGACAGCCCGTGCGAGGCCAGCGCAAGCTCGCGCCCGTCATCGCGCGTCGCCACATCGACGCCGAGCGACTCGAGCAGCAGCGCCATCGTGGATATGTCGGACAGCCGCGGCGCGTTGGTGAGCGTGAGCGGCTCCTCGGTCAGCAGCGTCGCCGGCATGAGCGCCAGGCAGGCATTCTTGGCGCCGGCGATCGGAATCCGCCCGTTGAGCTCGGCGCCGCCGCGCACCAGTATCGAATCCATAGCCTGTGCCCCGTTTCACGCGTCCTTGCCGCCATCACCCTTGCGCGCCGCCGCCTGTGCCTTGCGGCGGGCGATATTGGCCTTGAGCGCCGCCTTGAGCCGCGCATCGCGGCCCTTCGGCGCCTTGTCGGCCGCGCGGGGGGCGGGTTTGCTCGTCTTCATGCCCCGTGTCTATCGCAGGGGCGCGGGCGGGTCCAGTTCGCACCGGGGCAGCGCGCGGTTGCGTGTGCCGTCGCGCCGGTCAGGCGGTCTCGTGGCCGGCCGGCGCCCGCGCCGGGCGTACCGGGGCCGCGCTATCGGCGCGCAGGCGGGTGTTATCGGGGTCGTGCGGGCTGTCGGCGGTCACGACCGAATCCCAGAGCCGGTCGAACATCTTCACCCGCAGCGTCGTGCCCGGCGCGGCGCAATCGGGGCGCACATAGCCCATCGCGACCGACTGGCCGCGCGTGACCGAATACCCCCCGGAGGTCAGCCGGCCGACATAGCCCGCATCGCCGTAAAGCGCCTCGCGGCCCCAGGGATCCGCGTCGCTTGGCCCGTCCACCAGGAGCGTGACGCAGCGCGTGCGGATACCCGCCGCTTGCATCGCCGCCTTGCCGTGAAATTCCTTGGACAGATCCACGAAGCGGTCCAGCCCGGCCTCGAGCGGCGTCGCATCGCGGCCAAGCTCGTGGCCCATGGCGCGGTAGCTCTTCTCCTGGCGCAGCCAGTTCTGCGCGCGCGCGCCCACCAGCCGCAGCCCCGCGCCCTCGCCGGCGGCCATCAGCCGGTCGAAGAGATAGTTCTGCATCTCGACGGGGTGGTGCAGCTCCCAGCCGAGCTCGCCGGTATAGGCCACCCGCAGCGCGCGCACCGGGCACTGCTCGAGCTCGATGCGCCGCGCCGACAGCCAGGGAAAGCGCTTGTTGCCGAGCGCCGTGGCCGGATCGGCGTCGCGGATGAGCGGGGCGAGCAGCGCGCGCGCCTTCGGCCCGGCCACCGCGAACACCCCCCATTGCGTCGTCACGTCCTGCACCTCGATCCAGCCGAAGGCGGGGATGCAGTCCTCGGCTGCCTTGCGCAGCACGTCGCCGTCGTAGTCGGTCAGGCCGCCCGACGAGATCAGGTAATAATCGTCCTCGGCGAGCCGGACGATGGTGTATTCGGTCTGCACCGTGCCCGCTGCGGTGAGCGCATAGGTCAGGTTGATGCGCCCGATCCGCGGCAGCCTGTTGCAGGTGAACCAGTCGAGGAAGGCGGTCGCGCCGGGGCCGCGCACGCGGTGCTTGGTGAAGGCGGAGGCGTCGATCATCCCCACCCCCTCGCGGATCGCGCGCGCCTCGGCCTCGGCATAGGGCCACCAGGCGCCGCGGCGAAAGCTGCGCGCGGCGTGATCGTCGAAACCCGCCGGCGCGAAGTAGTTGGGCCGCTCAAACCCGTTCACCGCCCCGAACTGCGCGCCCCGCGCGGCGAGCCGATCATAGCACGGCGCGGTGCGCAGCGGCCGGCAGGCGGGGCGCTCCTCGTCGGGGTGATGCAGGATATAGACGTGCTCATAGGCCTCCTCATTCTTGCGCGCGGCATACTTCGTCGTCATCCAGCGCCCGAAACGGCGCGGATCGAGCATCGCGACATCGATCTCGGCCTCGCCCTCGGTCATCACCTGCGCGAGGTAATGCCCGGCGCCGCCCGCCGCGGTGATCCCGAAGGAGAACCCCTCCGCGAGCCACATGTTGCGCAGCCCCGGCGCCGGGCCGAGCAGGGGGTTGCCGTCGGGGGTGTAGCAGATCGGGCCGTTATAGTCGTCCTTGAGCCCCACCTGCTCGGTGGAGGGGAGGCGGTGGATCATCTCCATGTACTCTTCCTCGATACGATCGAGATCGAGGGGAAAGAGATCGGCGCGGAAGGAGGCTGGCACATCGTGCAGGAACCGCGCCGGCGCGCCGCGCTCATAGGGGCCGAGGATCCAGCCGCCACGCTCCTCGCGCACATACCATTTGGCGTCGGCATCGCGCAGCACCGGGTGCCCGGGGTTGCCCGCGCGGCGCCACGCCATCAGCGCCGGATCGGGCTCGGTGACGATATACTGATGCTCAACGGGAATCGCCGGGATGCGGATGCCCAGAAGCCGCGCGGTGCGCTGGGCGTGGTTGCCGGTGGCGGTGACGACATGCTCGGCGGTGATCTCGAATCGGTCCTCGGACGCGACCAGGTTGCCGCCCCGCTCCGCCATGCGGGTGCAGGAGACGACCCAGTCATCCCCAGTCCAGCGATAGCCATCGACCTGCACCCGGCGGATGATCTCGGCGCCGTGCAGGCGCGCGCCCTTGGCCATGGCCTGGGTGAGGTCGGCCGGGTTGATGTAGCCGTCCTGGGGGTGCAGGATCGCGCCTTCGAGATCCTCGCTGCGCAGGAGCGGCCAGCGCGCCGCGATCTCGGCGGGGGACAGCCACTGGTACTCGATGCCCACCGTCTCCGCTGTCGCGGCATAGAGCATGTATTCGTCCATCCGCGCGCGCGTGCGCGCCATGCGCAGATTGCCCACCACCGAAAAGCCGGGGTTGAGGCCGGTCTCGGCCTCGAGGGTCTTGTAAAAGCGCACCGAGTAGTCATGGATGTGGCTCGGCGCATGGCCCATGTTGAACAGCGGCAGGAGCCCCGCGGCATGCCAGGTCGAGCCCGCCGTGAGCTCGTCGCGCTCGACCAGCGCCGTCTTCCAGCCGGCCCGGGCGAGGTGATAGGCGATCGAGGTGCCGACGGCGCCGCCGCCGACGACGAGAGCTTTGACATGCGTGCCCATGATGCGATTCCCTTGGCCGGATCCGCCCCCTCAATGCCTCAGACGCGCCCGCCGCGGCGCAATCCGGGCGACTTGTGATGCAGGGAAAACGACATCGCGCAGCCTTGGCGGGTCTTAACGCTTTGCGCATCAATTTATGCGAGTGCTCGGTATGGGTACGACACGGACCAGGGATACCCGCGCAACGAGGCTGGCGATGGCGCAGTTCGAGACAGCGGAACGCAACGACACCGCGACGCTCGCCGAACGCTTCTTCCGGCACGCGCCGGACATGCTGTGCGTGGTCGATCGCGCGGGCCGCTTCCGGCGCGTGAACCCGGTCTGGCAGCGCATGCTCGGCTACGCGCCCGAGGAGCTGGAGGGGCGCAGCGCGGGCGACATCACGCATCCCGACGATCCGGTTTGCGACCTGCTCGCCGCGCTGCAGGGCGACAGCGCGGCGACAGGGCGCCATTGCGGCCGCTTCCGGCACCGCGAGGGGGGCTGGCACTGGCTCGAATGGTGCGGGGCCGTGGATGCCGAGGACGGGCTGATCCACGCCACGGTGCGCGACGTCACCGAGGCGCGCCGTGACGCCACGCATCGCGCCGAGATCGAGGCGCGCTCCGGCATCGGCAGCTGGGATCTGGACGTGGACTCGCGCCGGTTGTGGTGGTCGCCGGTGACCCATGCGATCCATGGCACCGATCCGGCGTCCTACGTCCCGGATCTGGAGGCCGCGCTGGAGTTCTACCCGCCCGAGGCGGCAACGCGGCTCAAGGGGGCGATCGAGTCGCTGCGCATGCAGGGGCAGTCCTACCGCCTCGAGCTGCCCTTCATCACGCGGCAGGGCGAGCCACGCTGGGTGCGCAGCACCGCCGTCGCCGAGCTGCGTGGCGGGCATCTCGCGCGCGTCCACGGCACCATCGAGGACATCACTGAGCGCCGCGCCGAACGCCGGCGCCTCGAAACCCTCGGCGCAGTCGCCACGCACACCACCAATCTCGTCATCGTCACCGACCCCGAGGGGCGCGTCACCTGGGTCAACAGCGCCTTCGAGACGGTGACGGGTTACACGCTGTGCGAGGTCGCGGGCCGCAAGCCCGGCGATGTCCTGCAATGCTCCGAGACCGATCCGGCGACCGTCGCGAAGATCCGCGCGGCGGTCGCCTCCGGCGAACCGGTGCGCGCCGAGATCCTCAACACGGCGAAATCCGGCACGCGTTACTGGCTCGATCTCGACATCCAGCCGACATTCGAGAACGAGACACTCGCCGGCTTCATCGCGATCCAGACCGATATCACCGAGCGCAAGACGCTCCAGGCCCAGCTTCTGGCCGAGCATGACCGCCTTGTCGCCACGCTGACCGCGGTGCCCGATCTCGTCGTCGAGCTCGACGCGCAGGGCCGCTACACGGGTCACCATTCGAGCGGCCAGCACGGCTCCATCATGCATCCGCGCGAGCTCACCGGCATGACGATCGAGGCGGCGCTGCCGTCCGAGGCCGCCGCGGTGCTGCGCACCGCGATGCGCGAGACCGATCGCAACGGCCACGCCGCCGGGTTCGAGCTGTCGCTGACCGGCCCCGAGGGCCCGCGCTGGTTCGAGATCTCGATGGCGCGCCGCCCGGCCACGCTCGACGAAGGCGCGCCGGGCTACATCTTCGCGGCGCGCGACGTCACCGGCCGGCGCGCGGCCAACCGCCGGCTCGAACTCAACGAGGCGCTCTTCAAGAGCCTGTTCAATCTCTCGCCCATCGGCATCATCCTGTGGGATTTCGAAACCGGCGATTACCTCGCCGTGAACGCCGCGCATCTGCGCACGCTCGGCCTCGCGCCCGAGGACCGGCTCAACGCCAACATCTTCGACATCGCCCGCGCGCAGGGATGGCACGACCAGCTGCGCGCACGCATCGCCGTCCTGGAGCGCGATGGGCGCTCCGGCCCCGCCGAGATCACCGTGCCGCGTGAGAATGGCCCGCCGGTCACGCTCATGGTGCGCAACACGCTCCTCGAGGACCCGGACGGGCGCCGCCGCGTCTGGGCGTTCGTGGAGGACATCACCGCGCGCAAGGCTCAGGAGGCCGAGCTCGAGCGCCTCGCGGCCGAGGCGTCACGCGCGCATTTCCGGCTCGAGAACGCTGTCGAGGCCCTGCCCGACGGCATGGCCGTCTTCGACGACGAAACCCGGCTCGTCACCGCGAACGGGAGCTACCACGCGCTGTATCCGGCACTTGCGCCGGCGATGCGGCCCGGCGCCTCGATCGAGGAGATATTTCGCCACGGCGCGTCCAGCGGCGCCATCCCCGATGCCGTGGGGCGCGAGGATGACTGGGTGGCCGAACAGCTCGCGACCTTCCACGCGGCCGAGCGGGTCCGCGAGCATCAGCACGATGACGGGCGCTGGCTGCGCGCGCTCGACATCGACACCTCCGATGGCGGCCGCGTGGCGGTTCGCATCGACATCACCGAGCGGCGGCGCCACCACGCCGCGCTCGAGGCCGCCAATGCCGAGCTCACCCGAAGCCTCGCCGCCCGCGACGCCGCCGAGGAACACCTCGCCCGGGTCATCGAGGGCGCGCAGGTCGGCACCTGGGAATGGACGCTGCCGACCCGCGAGAACGCGATCAACGACCGCTGGGCGGGGATGCTCGGCTACACGGTCGCCGAGCTCGAGCCGCTGACGATCGATGTCTGGCGCGAGCTGATGCACCCGGACGACCTGGCCAGTGTCGATTCGGTGCTCGAGCCGGTGCTCGCGGGGGCGGAGGACGATTTCGAATACGAGCTGCGGCTGCGCCACAAGGACGGGCACTGGGTCTGGGTACAGTCGCGCGGCCGGGTGGTTCGGCGCACGGCGGACGGCGCGCCCGAGGTGATGGCCGGCGTGCATCTCGACATCACCGACCGCAAACAGCTCGAGGTCACCGTGCAGCGCGAGCGCGACTATCTAGCCCGGCTCATGGAGACCAGCATATCGGGCATCACCGCGCTCGACGCCGATGGCCGCATCATCTTCGCCAATGCCGAGGCGGAGGGGATCCTCGGCCTCGCCCCGGCGCAGCTCACCGGCCGGTGCTTCGACGCGCCCGAATGGCAGATCGAGGCGCTCGACGGCAGCCCCATCGACTCGGCCGAGCTGCCCTTCATGCGCGTGATGCGCACCGGCAAGCCGGTGCGCGACATGCGCCACGCGATTTTTTGGCCGGATGGCCGGCGCCGCGCGCTTTCGATCAACGCGGCCCCGATCACGCAGCCGGGAATGCGCGCGCGCGTCGTCTGCTCGGTCACCGACATCACCGAGCGGCTCGAAACCGAGGCCAAGCTGCGCGACGTCGCCGAGCGCGCCGAAGCCGCCAGCCGCGCCAAGTCCGAGTTTCTCGCGAATATGAGCCACGAGATCCGCACCCCGCTCAACGGCGTGCTCGGCATGGCGGAACTTCTGCGCGACTCGGTCGAACATGACGCGCAGCTTGACATGATCGAGACGATACGCGGATCGGGCGAAACGCTGCTGACGATCCTCAACGACGTGCTCGACATGTCGAAGATCGAGTCGGGCAAGCTGACGCTGGAAGCCACCGAGCTCGACCCGGCCGAGCTCGCAACGCGGGCCGAGGCGCTGCACGGGCTGCAATGCGCGGAGAAGGGCCTCGCCTGCCGCCTGCACATCGACACGCCGAGCCGCCGGATCGGCGATCCGCACCGACTGATGCAGATCGTGCACAATCTCTTCGGCAACGCGATCAAGTTCACCGACGCGGGCGAGGTCGCGCTGATCATCGAGAGCCTGCCGGGCAAGCCGCTGCGCATCGAGGTCCACGACACCGGCATCGGCATGTCCGAAGATCAGCTCGCGCGGGTCTTCGAGGATTTCGAGCAGGCCGATGGCAGCATGACGCGCCGCTATGGCGGCACCGGGCTCGGCATGTCGATCGTGCGCCGCCTCATCGAGATGATGGATGGCGACATCACCATCGACAGCGCCCCCCGACAGGGCACCCGGGTGCGCGTCGCCCTTCCCCTGCCCGAGGTGCAGGTAGAGGCGAGCCTGCCGCCGGCGTCAGGCGAGACGTCGCCCGCCGGGGACGCGTGCCTTGACGGTCTGCGGGTGCTCGTGGCCGACGACAACGCCACGAATCGCACGATCCTGCGCGCGCTGCTGACCGGGGCCGGGGCGGAGGCGACGCTGGTGGAAAACGGACGCGCCGCGCTCGGGGTGTGGGGGCCGGCGAGCTTCGATCTGTTGCTGCTCGACATCTCGATGCCGGAGATCGACGGCATCTCGGCGCTGCGCACCATTCATGACCGCGCCGCCGACGCCGGCGCGGCGCCGCCGCCCGCCATCGCCATCAGCGCTAACGCCCTGACCCATCAGGTCCGCGCCTATCGCGAGGCCGGCTTCGACGCGCATGTCGCCAAGCCCTTCGCGCGCGACGATCTGCTGGGCGCAATCCGCCGCGTTACAGGGCGCTGAGCTCAGCGCAGCCGGTTCTCGCGCAGCATCCCCGCGCGGTGCAGGACCGGATGGGTCAGCGCCACGAGCAGGGAGTTGATTTCCTTGAGATCGCGGATCGTGTCGACATGCAGCGCGCTGGTTTCGCGGCTTGCCGTGACCCCGGCGCGCAGGCGCTCATGGTGGTTGTCCTCGCTCTCCTGCTCGAGCCGACGGATCGTCTCCTTGGTTTCGGCAAGCTCGCGCGCCGCATCGACATCGCCGGTCATCAGCACGTTGAAGGCCAGCCGCGCATTGCGCGCGACCTCGGCATGGATCCCCGACAGCTCGTCCCAGCCCGCGTCTGAAAAATCTACGCCCCGCTTGAGCTTCTTGCGCGCCTTCGCGGCGATGCCCTGCGCGACGATATCGGCGATCTGTTCGAGGCGGATATTGCCGCTCAGGATCTCGTTGAGCCGCGCGCGCTCCTCCGCGGTGAGCGCGGCCTCGTCGATGCGCGCGAGGTAGAGCTTGATCTCGGTGTGGATCGCGTCGACCTCGTCGTCGAGCCGGGCGAGATCGGCCAGCGCCGCGCGCTCGGGCTCGCGGTAGAGCCGGAACACCTCGCTCAGCATGAGCTCGACCCGCTCGCACAGCGCCAGAAGCTCGCGCGCCGCACCGGCAAGCGCGCGCGACGGCACGGCGAGATCGGCCGCGTCAAGCGCACTCTCGCGACCGCGTCCGAGGCCGCCCTGCGCCCCCGCGGCCGGCAGCAGCGCATCGACGCCGCGCGCCACCACCCCCGCGAGCACCCCGCCGCCGAGCGCCACCGCCCCGTTGAAGGCCACATGTCCCATCACCACCGCATCGCCCGGCGGCAGACCCGCCAAGAGCGCATAGAGCGGCATCGCCAGATGCAGCACGAACACCGCCAGCGCCCCGACCCCGCGCAAGGCGAGATTGGCCATCAGCACCACCTGTCCCGCGCGCGCCATCCCGCGCCCGAGATAGACCGCGATCAGCGCAGCGCCGAAATTGATCCCGAGCACGAGTGGTATGACCAGAACCGGCGGGATCACCCCCCGGTCGGCGAGCGCCGCGACGAGCAGTATCGCCGCGATGGACGAATGAAACAGCCAGGTCATCAGCGCGGCGAGCAGGAATGCCGTGAGCCAGTCGCGCGACAGGTAGCCGAGCACGAGCGGCAGCATCTCCCCGTCGCGCAGCGGTTCGGAGGCCTCCCCGATCAGCCGCAGCGACAGGAGCAGCAGGCCGATCCCGATCAGAATCCGGCCCACCTGCCGCCACCGCGCCTCGGTGCTCGAGCGAAAGGCGATCACCCCGAACAGGAGAAGCACTGGCACGAGCAGCGACAGGTCGAGCCGCAGGATACCCGTCACCACCGCGGAGCCCAGATCGGCGCCAACCACCGCCGCGATGCCGCGCGCGGCCGCAACATGCCCGGAGGCCGCGAAACCCGCCACGATCAGCGCCACCGCCGTCGCGCTCTGCAGGGCCATCGCCATCAAGCCGCCGGCGCCGATGGCGCGCAACGCATCGGGAAAGGCGCGCCGCAGCCGCGCGTCGAGCCCGGCGCCGAAGGCTCGCTCGACCCCGCTGCGCACCATGTGCGTCGCCCACAGAAGGAGCGCCACCGCACCGGCGAGATTGAGAAGGATCAGCGCGCCGGACATCTCAGCGCGCGCCGCTTGCAGCGCCGGTACGGGGCGGACAGGTGAGGGTCAGGGCGGACGGCATGCTGCGCAGTCTTGATCGCTTCCGTTGGCCGCCGCGCGCAAGTCGCGCAAGAATGCATCAATTGCGCATCACAATGCGCCCTCACCCCGCGGCGAGCAGGCAAACTGCGCCATTTCCGCGCAGGGTGCAAGCGCGGCCGCGTCAGTCGCGATCACAGGGCCACGCGGCGATGTCCTGATCGAGACGCGGGTGACGCATCTCGCTGCCGGCGTCGATCCCGAGCCGCGCGGCCAGCCCGCCATTGATCTCGAGCACATACTGCACCGCGTCGCCGCCATGGATTGGCGTTTCGTCATGCGGCACCGCTTCGTGGTGGACGCGGGAGACCCGGCCCGTCGCATCCATGAAAATCATGTCAAGCGAAATCAGCGTGTTGCGCATCCAGAACGAGACGGGCTGCGGGGCCGGGTAGACGAAGAGCATGCCCGCCGAAAGCGGCATGTGCGTGCGGTGCATGAGCCCCTCGGCGCGCCGTTCGGGCGTGTCGGCGAGCTCGACGGAGAACCGCGCCGAGCCCCATTCGCCGCGCAGATCGACCGCGCCGTCGCTGCACGCCGCGGCCACCGGCAGCGCCAAGAGTGCCAGCACCAGCGCCAGCGCCGCAATGAGCGGGCGCGCCCGGCTACCCCGAGGCGCTCGCATCCACCTTCTCCGAGAGCGCCGCCTCCCACGGGACGGCGACGATCGCCATGAGCCCGCGATCCCCCTCAATCACGCGCAGCCCCACCGCCTCGCCCGGCTGCAGATCCGCGAAGCCGGAGCGGCGCAGCACCTCAACATGCACGAAGACATCCTCCGCCCGGCCGAAGACATTCGCAAAACCGAAGCCCTTGGTGCGGTCGAACCATTTCACCCGCGCCGGCAACAGGGGATGCGCCGCGAGCGTGGCCGGGTCCATGTCGCTCAGCTCGTCGACCGGGCATTCCGCAGTGTCCTCGGGCGGCGCGATGGCGATCACGGTCACGGCCTGCATCCCGCGGTCGGTCTGCTGAACCTCGACCTCGACGATTGCGCCGTCCACCACCGAGTTCTGGCCGAAATTGCGCAGCACATTCGCATGCAGCAGGATGTCGGGGCCGCCGTGGTCAGCCACGAGAAATCCGAATCCCTTGCGCGGATCGAACCATTTCACACAGCATTTCATGCACTGCGTCAGCGCCGTTTCCTCCGTCATCTCGATTTTCTGCTTTCGACCCGATTTCTCTCGCGCCAAGCGGCTCAGCGCGCGCAGACTCTAGACGGTAAGGATGCGGATGCAAGTGTTCATCGCAAAACTGCGTTGCGCGGTCTCACGGGTTGAGACGCGTGACCTCCCATGCGGCGTCGAGCGCGGCGCGGCGCCAGGCGAAGCGGTCGTGCAGCCGAAAGGCGCCATCGGCCCAGAACTCGATCTCCAGCGGGCGGATCCGGAAGCCGCCCCAGAAGGGCGGGCGCGGCGGGTTGGTGCCGTAGCGCGCCGAGACCCGCGCGACCTCGGCCATCAGCGTGGCCCGCGAGTCGAGCGGACGCGACTGCTGCGACGCCCAGGCCCCGAGCCGCGACTTGAGCCCGCGCGAGGCGTAGTATTCGTCCGCCTTGGGTCCCTCCTCGCGCTCGGTCAGGCCACGCACGCGGATCTGGCGGCGCAGCGACTTCCAGTGCATCACGAAGGCGGCCTTGCCGGCGGCCTCGATCTCGTGCGCCTTGGCGGACTCGTAATTGGTGTAGAACACGAAGGCGTCGGGCTCGATCTCCTTGAGCAGCACCATGCGCGCGTTGGGCAACCCGTCGGCATCGACCGTGGCGAGCGCGATCGCGGTCGGGTCGTTGACCTCCTCGGCCACGGCCGCATCCAGCCAGCCCTGTGCGAGGGCGAAGGGGTCGTCGCCCGCGAAGATGCCCGTGCGCTCGCTCATGTCGCTCTCCCACCTTGCCCGCGCCGCCGCACTTGATGCACTCGGCGCAATCGCCTAAAGCACGCTCACGCGACAGATGGCCGAGGAGCCCCGGATGTCAACACATCTCCTGCAAGGCAAGCGTGGTCTCATCATGGGGCTCGCCAATGAAAAATCCATCGCGTGGGGGATCGCCAAGGCCTGCGCGGATGCCGGCGCGGAGCTTGCCTTCTCCTATCAGGGCGGCCCGCTCAAGAAGCGCGTCGGCCCGCTCGCCGAGCGGCTGGGATCGGAGCTGGTCATCGAATGCGATGTCGGCGATCCGGGCTCCGTCGATGCGCTCTTTGCCGAGCTCGAGCGGGTCTGGGGCCGGATCGATTTCGTAGTGCACGCGATCGGCTTTTCCGACAAGGAGGAGCTGCGCGGCCGCTATGTCGACACCAGCGCGGAGAATTTCCGCTCGACGATGGACATATCGGTCTATTCCTTCACGGCGGTCTGCCAGCGCGCGGCGAAGCTGATGCCCGAGGGCGGCAGCCTGCTGACGATGACCTATTACGGCGCCGAGCGGGTGATGCCGCACTACAACATGATGGGGGTGGCCAAGGCCGCGCTGGAGGCCAGCGTGCGCTACATCGCCGAGGATCTGGGCCGCGACGGCATCCGCTGCAACGCGATCTCGGCGGGACCGATCAAGACCCTCGCTGCGAGCGGCATCGGCGATTTTCGCTACATCATGAAATGGAACGAGCTCAACTCGCCGCTGCGGCGCAACGTGACCATCGACGATGTCGGCAAATCGGCGCTCTACCTGCTGTCGGATCTCGGCTCCGGCGTGACGGGCGAGGTGCATCATGTCGATGCGGGCTATCATGTCGTCGGGATGAAAGCCCCCGACGCGCCGGACATCGAGGGCGCGCTGGCCAAGGAGCGCTGATCCATGACCGAGCGGCTGCCGCATGAGAAGGGCTTTCATGTCAGCTGGGACCAGCTGCACCGCGATGCGCGCGCGCTGGCCTGGCGGCTCGACGGGATCGGGCCCGATGACGGCGACTGGCGCGCGGTGGTCGCGGTGACGCGCGGCGGGCTGGCGCCGTCGATGATCGTGGCGCGCGAGCTCGACATCCGCACCGTCGATACGATCTCGATCAAGTCCTATAACTGGCAGGAGCAGACCGAGCCGGTGCTCATCAAGGCGCCGCAGGCCGATGTCGTCGGCGACGGCACCGGCATCCTGATCGTGGATGATCTCGTCGATACCGGGCGCACCCTGCAGCTCATCCACGACCTCTACCCCAAGGCGCATTTCGCTACCGTCTACGCCAAGCCCGAGGGCCGTCCGATGGTGCACAGCTTTATCACCGAGGTCAGCCAGGACACCTGGATCTTCTTTCCCTGGGACATGGCGCTGCAATACGTCGAACCCTATCGCGGCGCCTGAATGTCCGCGCCGCTTTCGCCCGTGATCGACGCCACCTTCGCGCCGCCCGTGATGCAGGCGTTTCGCTGGCTCGACGGGGTCACGTTCGCGCCCGAGCGCCCGCTCATCAATCTCAGCCAGGCCGCCCCCGTCGATCCGCCCCCCGAGGGGTTGCGCATGGCGCTTTCCGAGGCGGTCCTGAACGACCCCGGCACGCATCTCTACGGCCCCGTTCTGGGCCTGCCCGAGCTGCGCGCGGAATTGGCCGCGCAGACGGCGCGGCTGTACGGCGGCACCGTGGCGGCGGCGAATGTCGCGATCACGGCGGGCTGCAACCAGGCCTTCTGTGCCGCGATCGCCACGCTTGCGCAGGCGGGCGACGAGGTGCTGCTCCCGGTGCCGTGGTATTTCAACCACAAGATGTGGTGCGATCTGAGCGGGGTCGCCGCCGTGCCGCTGCCCTCGGACGCCGCGCTCCTGCCCGATCCCGACGACGCGGCGCGGCGCATCACCGATCGCACCCGCGCCATCGTCCTGGTCACGCCCAACAACCCCGGCGGCGTGGAATACCCGCCCGAACTCGTCGCAGCGTTCGCCGACCTCGCGCGGCGGCGCGGTCTCGCGCTCATCCTCGACGAGACCTATCGCGATTTTCATTCCCGCGCCGGAGCGCCGCACCCGCTCTTCGATGACCCGGACTGGAGCGACACGCTGATCCAGCTCTACTCCTTCTCCAAGGCCTACCGGCTCACCGGCCACCGTGTCGGCGCGGTGGTGGCGAGCCCGGCCAGGCTCGCCGTGCTCGAGAAGTTTCTCGATACGGTCGGCATCTGCGCGCCGCAGATCGGCCAGCGCGGCGCGCTGTGGGGGCTGCGCCATCTCGGCCAGTGGCTTGCGGGCGAGCGCGACGAGATCCTCGCGCGGCGCGATGCCGTCACGGCCGGCCTCGCGCGGCTGCCGGGCTGGAAGCTGATGGGGGCGGGGGCGTATTTCGCTTATGTGGCGCATCCACACGCGATGCAATCGGACGTGCTCGCGCAAAGGCTGGTGCGCGAGGCCGGGGTGCTGATGCTCCCGGGAACGATGTTCATGCCCGAGGGCGGCGGCGGCGGCGCGATGCGCATCGCCTTCGCCAATGCCGACCGCGACGGCATCGCCGCACTCATCGACCGGCTCGCCGCCTTCAGCCCCTAGGCTCATGCGGCGCAAGGGCGCAAGCCGGTCCTGCGCCCCCGGCGATGCGACGCCGAAATGCAGAAGGGCGGCGCGCCGATGCGCCTTTCCTGACGGCTTGCCCCGCCTCCGGCAAGCCCTTACACACGGGGCCGGACGCGCAGGCACGGCTCGGAGGAACTCATGGCGAAGGCACGCGGCAAGACGGCGAATTTCTTCGTCTGGATCATCCTCGGGCTGTTGATCATCGGGCTCGCGGGCTTTGGGGTGGACGGTTTCGGTGGCTCGGTGCGCAGCATCGGCTCGGTGGGCGATCGCGAGATCTCCGCGCAGGACTACGCCTCCGCCCTGCAGCAGCGCCAGCAGCAGATGGCGCAGGACGGCGACTCGATGAGCATCGCCGAAATGCGCGAGCAGGGCATCGACCAGGATATCCTGCGCGATCTCGTCACCCGCGCCGCACTCGAGAACGAGGCCGACAGGATGGGGCTGTCCGTGGGTGACGACTTCATCGCCCGCGAGATCACCTCGATCCAGGGCTTCCAGGGTGTCGATGGCGGCTTCGACCGCGAGGCCTACCGGCAGATCCTGCGCCAGCAGGGGCTCAGCGAGAGCGAGTTCGAGGAAGAGCTGCGCCGCGAGGTCGCGCGCGACATCCTGCAGACCGCCGTGCTCGGCGGCGCGCGCCAGCCCGACAGCTTCATGGACGCGATCATGACCTATGTCGGCGAGCGGCGCGACTTCTCGCTCGCGCGGCTCGATTCCGATGACCTCGAGGAGGATATTTCCTCCCCGACCGACTCCGAACTCGAGGCGTTCCACGAGGACAACATCGACGACTACACTCGCCCCGAGGCGCGGCGCATCACCTATGCCTGGGTCACGCCGCTGATGGTGCTGGAGGAGATCGAGGTCGACGAGGACGCGCTGCGCGAGATGTATGAGGAGCGCTCCGACGAATACAGCCAGCCCGAGCGCCGGCTCGTCGAACGGCTCGTGTTTCCCGATACCGAGACCGCGGAGGACGCGGCGGCGCGCATTGAGGCGGGCGAGGCAGATTTCGCCGAGATCGTGGAGGAGCGCGGGCTCGACCTCGCCGATACCGATATGGGCGACGTCACGCGCGCCGCGCTCGGCGATGCGGGCGATGCGGTGTTCGATCTCGAGGAGCCCGGCATTGTCGGGCCTGTCGAGACCTCGCTCGGGCCGGCGCTGTTTCGCATGAACGCTGTGCTCGATGCGCAGGAGATCGACTTCGAGGATGTGCGCGATGAGCTGCGCGACGAATACGCCCGCGACCGCGCCGCGCGCTTCATCGACCAGCGCCGGGACGAATTCGACGACCTGCTCGCCGCCGGGGCGACGCTCGAGGAGATCGCCGAGGAGACGGTGATGGAGCTCGGCGAGATCGACTACACCGGCGACAGCGACGCCGAGATCGCGGGTTACGAGAGCTTTCGCGAAGCCGCCGAAGCCGCCGAGGAGGACGATTTTCCCGAGCTGCGCACGCTCGATGGCGACGGGCTCTTCGCGCTGCGCCTCGACGAGATCGTGCCGGCCGAGCCCGAACCGCTCGAGGATGTGATGGTTCAGGTCATCGATGACTGGGAGCGCGCGCAGATCGTCGAGGAGCTGGCCGAGCGCGCCGAGGAACTCGCCGGCGAGATCGCCGACGGCACCGGCTTCGACGAGGCCGGGCTCATGCCCGAGCGATTCGAGGGCATGACCCGCGATGCCTTCATCGAGGGCGCGCCCGGCGACCTCATGGAAAGCGTCTTCGATCTCGAGCCGGGCGAGACGCGGGTGGTGCGCGATGCGGATGCGGTCTTCGTGCTGCGCGTCGACGAGGTGATGCCGCCCGCCGAGGACGATCCGGACCTCGCCGAACTGCGCGAAATGCTCGCCGATCAGACCCGCCAGACCATGTCCGAGGACATCTTCATGCTCTACGCGCAGGCGCTGCAGGACGAGGCGGGGATCTCGCTCGATCAGTCGGCGATCGACGCCGTGCATTCCGGCCTGCGATGAGCACGCAGCTGACGCCGGTTGCGGCGGCGTTCGCGGCAGGCTGGGCCGCCGGGCGTCACCAGCTCGTGCATCTCCGCCTCGCCGCCGATCTCGACACGCCGGTCTCGCTGATGCTGCGCCTCGCCGAGGCGCGCCCGGACAGTTTCATGCTCGAATCGGTCACCGGCGGCGAGGTGCGCGGACGCTACTCGGTCGTCGGCATGAAGCCCGACCTGATCTGGCAATGCCACGGCACGCAGGCGCGCATCAACCGCGAGGCCCGCTTCGACCCCGACGCCTTCGCGCCCGAGCCGGACGACCCGCTGAGCTCGCTGCGCCGGCTGATTGCGGAGTCGCGCATCGAGATGCCCGAGGGGCTGCCGCCGATCGCGGCGGGGCTGTTCGGCTATCTCGGCTATGACATGGTGCGGCTGGTGGAGCGGCTGCCCGATGTGAACCCGGATCCGC
>PUKW01000346.1 GCA_003550665.1 Paracoccaceae bacterium
CGGGCGCTGCGGGCGCGGTAGAGCGCGAAGCGCCGCTCGACATGCGGCGCGCGCGCGGGCGGCGGCGGCAGGCCGGGGCCCGCGCCGATGCTCTCGAAGTGATGACAGGCCACCTGCCGGCCGCGCCCGGCGTCACGCAGCACCGGGCGTTCGGCGGCGCAACGGTCGGTGGCGAAAGGGCAGCGGGTGTGAAAGCGGCAGCCCGGTGGCGGCGCGGACGGGCTCGGCAGGTCCCCCGTCAGCGCGGCGGGCGCCTGCCCGCGCCGCGACGGGTCGGGCGCCGGGATGGCGCCGAGCAGTGCGCGCGAATAGGGATGCTGCGGCCCCTCGAAGAGCGCCTCCGCCTCGGCCACCTCGACCAGCTCGCCGAGATACATCACCCCGACCCGGTCGCTCATGTGCCGCACGACCGCGAGGTCGTGCGCGATCACGATCAGGGTGAGGCCGAACTCCTCCTTGAGATCCTCCAGAAGATTGATCACCTGCGCCTGCACCGACACGTCGAGCGCCGAGACCGGCTCGTCACCGATCAGCAGCTTCGGCCCCGTCGCGAGCGCGCGCGCGATACCGATGCGCTGGCGCTGGCCGCCGGAGAATTCATGCGGATAGCGATTGGCGAAGTCCGGGCGCAGCCCCACCCGCTCGAGCAGCCGCCCGACCTGCGCGCGCCGCTGCGCCGGGTCACCGATCTCGTGCGCGCGCACCGGCTCCTCGACGAGCGCGCCGACCGTCATCCGCGGATTGAGCGAGGAGAACGGGTCCTGAAAGACGAATTGCAGATCGCTGCGCAGCCGGCGCATCTCCTCGCGCGGCAGCGCGGCAATGTCGCGCCCTCCATAGAGCACCGACCCCTCGGTCGGATCGAGCAGCCGGATGAGAAGCCGCGCGAGTGTCGACTTGCCGCAGCCCGACTCGCCCACGATCGCGAAGGTCTCGCCCTGCGCGATGCGCAGATCGATCCCGTCCACCGCGCGCACCACCGTCGGCGCGCCGAAAAGCGGGCGGCGGGTGACGAAATGCTTGCGCAGTCCGACCGCTTCCATGATCGGCGCGCTCATGCCGCCTCCTCCGCCGCGACATTGTCCTCGAGCGGCGCGCGGTGGCATGCGACGCGGTGGCCGGGCGCCAGCGCGCGCAGCGCGGGTGCCTCGGCGCAGCGCGGGATCGCGAACGGGCAGCGATCGGCGAAGCGGCAGCCCTGCGGCATCGCCTCCGGCGCCGGCACCATCCCCGGGATCGTCACGAGCCGCGCGCCGCGCCCGCTCTCGAGCCCCGGCAGCGAGCCGATCAGCCCGATCGTGTAGGGGTGCTGCGGATCGTCGAAGATCGCGCCGACCGGCCCCTCCTCGACGATGCGCCCGGCATACATCACCGCGACGCGGTCGGCGACCTCGGCCACGACGCCAAGATCATGCGTGATCAGGATCAGCGCCGTGCCCGTATCGCGCTGAAGGTCCCGGATCAGGTCGAGCACCTGCGCCTGGATGGTCACGTCGAGCGCGGTGGTGGGCTCGTCCGCGATCAGGAGCTGCGGATCGTTGGCCAGCGCCATCGCGATCATCGCACGCTGGCGCATCCCGCCCGAAAGCTGGTGCGGATAGGCATCGAGCCGGCTGGCCGCCGCGGGGATGCCGACCTTCTCGAGCATCTCGAGCGCGCGATTGCGCGCCGCGCGCCGCCCCGTCGCGCGATGGCGCTCGACCCCTTCGGCAATCTGGTCGCCGATCGTGAAGGCCGGGTTGAGCGCCGTCATCGGCTCCTGGAAGATCATCGCCATGCGGTCGCCGCGCAGGTCCCCGAGCGCGGCCTGCGACAGCCCCAGAAGCTCGCGCCCCTCGAAGCGCACAGACCCGCCCGCAACCTGCGCCGGCGGCGTGGGCAGAAGCCCCATCAGCGACAGCCCGGTAAGCGACTTGCCGCAGCCGGATTCGCCCACGATGCACAATGTCTCCCCGCGCCCGACGGCGAAGCCAACATCGTCCACGAGATTGCCCTGCCCGGCCGCGATCCGGATCGACAGCCCCGCGACCTCGAGCAGCGGATCAGACGTCGGCAAGGGTCACCTCCGTGCCCGCGAGGGGCAGAATGTTGTGCGACAGGGTGCGGATATGCGTGCTCATGGCCGCGGCGGCGGCGGCTGGGTCGCGCGCGGCGATGGCGTCGATGATGGCGTCATGCTGGGCGACATAGGTGGCGCGCGCCGCGTCGTTGCGCGCGCGCACCCGCAGGCTGCGCCAGGCCTCGTCGCGGCGGACCTCATCGACGATCTCGTGCACGCCGAGAAACAGCGCGTTGCGCGCCGATTGCGCGATCTGGCGGTGCAGCGCCTCGTCCCACAGTTCGCGCGAATCGTCGTCATCGGCCGCGCGGATGCGCTCATTGAGCCGGCGCATATGCGCGATATCGTGCTGCGTGGCGCGCAGCGCGGCATGGCGCGCCAGCGTGGGCTCCACATGCAGCCGCACTTCGAAGACCTCGACCGGATTGGTCCGCCCCGCCAGATCGCGCGCGAGATCGCCGGCCACGCTCGGCCGGTTGCCCACGAAGGTGCCCTTGCCCTGCTGGCGCCAGATCAGCCCCTCCGCCTCGAGCACCTCGAGGGCGCGGCGCAGCGCGCGGCGGCTGATGCCGAGCTCGGCGGCGAGATCACGCTCGGGCGGCAGGCGACCGTCGCCATCGTGAAGCACCGCCAGCCGCTCGCGGAGCACGGCAAGGGCGCGGCTGGAGTTCTCGCTATCCGCAGGCAGTGCGGCTCGCGCGGCAAGGTCTATCGTAACCATTGGCGGATTGGTTCATACAGATTGCGACCGATCAACGAAAATTTTCGCTCGGCCGGGCGGATTCGACACCTCGCTGCGCATTGCAATGATTTTGGGCAGGAAAAATTCGACATGCGCGGCGCCCGAGCAGTAACATTACGGGCTTTCGCCGTCAGGATGCTGAACCATTAGGCGAATTGGAGCGCCACTGCGGCCGAATCGCTCGCTCACAGGCCGCGCGACGGTCCCGGCGGATGTCCGGGCGGGCCGCCGCGGCGGCCCGCCGGTTCATCATGTCAGCCGCATCAGCATGGCTGCGGCGAGCCGGGCGCGCTCTGGCAGGCTGTCGATATAGATGAACTCGCCCAGCGTATGCAGCCCCTTGCCGCGCACCCCGATCGAATCTAGCGTGGGGATGCCCATCGCGCCGGTGAAGTTGCCGTCGGAGCCGCCCCCGGCGCTCGTGCCGCTGAGCTCCTGGCCCATCGCGCCCATGATCTCCTGCGCCATCTCCAGAAGCGCCATGGTCCCGGGCTGATCGGGCTCCCAGACGGGGCGGGTGACGCCGCGCGTGACCTCGAAGGCCACGTCGCCGCTGTCATCATTGAGCGCGAGCATCGCCTCGACGCCCTTGTCGAGATCCGCCTGCCGCTTGGCCATGCTCAGCGCCTCGGCACGGCACTCCGAGGAGACGCAGTTCGCCCACTGCCCGCCATGGAACACGCCCACGCTGAAGGTGCAGTCGTCATTGGTCATCGCCTCGATATCGAGCACCCGCCGCGCCATCTCGGCGATCGCCGAGCGCCCCTCGGCGAGCGCCCAGCCGGCATGGCTCGGCCGACCCAGCGTGCGCAGGTTGTAGCGCGCGATGGCGTAGCGGCCGATCACCGCGCCGCCATCGGGGCGCGCCGGCTCGGGGATGAGCACATATCTGTGCCGCGCGGCCTCGGCCTCGATCAGCGCGCGCGTCGAGGGCGTGCCGACCTCCTCGTCGGGGGTGAAGAGCACCGTGACCGGCAGCGGGGTCTGCGCGCCGGCGCGGATAAGCTGGCGCACCGCGTCGAGGCAGGCATAGTTGCCGCCCTTCATGTCCATGATGCCGGGGCCGTAGCATATGTCGCCCTCGCGCTTGAAGGGCAGCTTCTCGAGCGTTCCGACGGGGTGGACGGTGTCCATGTGCCCCATGATCAGCACGCCGGGCGCGCCCGCATCGGGATGCGGAAACTGCGCGCGCACGCTGTCGCCGTAGCCCATGCGGCCGGGGATGCGCTCCACCCGCGCGCCGAGCGCAGCGAGCTCATGCTGGGCGAGATCCATCATCCGGTTGACGGCGGCGGCGTCGAAGGTCGGGCTTTCGCACTCGATCCAGGGGCGCAGGCCCTCCAGCATCGTGTCAGCGTCGAAGGGAAGGTCGAGAGGGTTCATGCTGTCTCCTGTCAGCTCAGCGGCAGACGCCGCTCGACGATGCGCGCCATGACCGATGCGCCCACCGGCAGCACCGCGTCATCGAGCACGAAGGACGGGTTGTGCAGCGGCACCGAGCCGGCATGGCCCACGCGGCAATACGCACCGGGCACGACCTGCAGCATGTCGGCGAAGTCCTCGCTGCCGGTGGCCTGCTCGTCGGTTTCCAGCGCATTCCCGGCGCCCACGATCTCGCCCGCGGCGGCGATGTATTCGCCGCTCAGCTCCGGGTCGTTCATCAGCACGTCGAAGACGTTGCGCAGATCGCAGTCGATGGTGATGTCATGCGCTTTCGCGAAACCCTCGCACAGCTCGCGCACCCGCTCGAGCGCCATCTCCCGGACCTCGGGGTGAAAGTAGCGGATCGTGCCCGCGATATGGGCGCTGTCGGGCACGACATTGTAGGCCGCGCCGGCATGGATCTGCGTCACCGACAGCACGAGCGGCTTCGTGGGCGGCGCGTTGCGGCTCACGACGGTCTGAAGCTGACCCACCAGCGCCGCGCCGATGACCAGCGGATCGCGCGACTGGTGCGGCATCGCGGCGTGGCTGCCCTTGCCGCGCACGGTGATGTCGAAGAACTCCGCCCCCGCCATCGCCGGGCCGGGACGGATGCGCACCTGGCCGGGTTCGAGATTCGGGTCGTTGTGGATGCCGTAGGCCTCGTCGACGGGGAATTTCTCGAACAGCCCGTCCGCGAGCATCTTGCGCGCGCCGCCGAGCCCCTCCTCGGCGGGCTGAAAGATCAGCACCGCGGTGCCGTCGAAATCGCGCGTCTCGGCGAGGTATTTCGCCGCGCCGAGCAGCATCGTGGTGTGCCCGTCATGGCCGCAGGCATGCATCTTGCCCGGCACCGTCGAGGCGTAGGGCACCCCGCTGGCCTCCTCGATTGGCAGCGCGTCCATGTCGGCGCGCAGGCCGATGCGCCGGTTGCCGCCGCCATTGCCCTTGATGATGGCGACGACGCCGGTCACGCCGATGCCCTCATGCACCTCGTCCACGCCGTATTCGCGCAGCTTCGCCGCGACGATCCCCGCCGTGCGCGTCTCCTCGAGCCCGAGCTCGGGATGGGCGTGCAGGTCGTGGCGGATTTCGGTCAGTTCATCGGCGAAGGCGCCGATGCGCTCAATGACGGACATGGCCGTGCTCCTTCATGTCGGAATGCGCTCAGGCGGATTGCTCAAGCGGTCGGAAATTCGCGAAGTCCCATTCGCGGCCGGGCGCGGCGGCGATGAGCGCGCGGGTATAGTCGTGCTTCGGATCGGCGAGCACCTCGGGGGCGCTGCCGTATTCCACGACATTGCCGTGCTGCATCACCACGACATCGTCGCAGATCTGGGCGGCCACGCGCAGATCGTGGGTGATGAACAGGATCGCCACGCCGAGCTTTTCCTGAATGTCGGCCAGAAGCTCGAGCACTTGCGCCTGAATCGACACGTCGAGCGCCGAGACCGCCTCGTCGGCCACCAGCACGTCGGGCTGCATCGCCACAGCGCGCGCGATCGCGATGCGCTGGCGCTGGCCGCCGGAGAACTGATGGGGGTAGCGGTCTAGCGCGTCGCGCGGCAGGCCCACGAGCTCCATCAGATCGCCGGCATGTTTCATCGCCTCGCTGCGATCGGTGCCGAAATTGAGCGGCCCCTCGACGAGGCTGCGACCCACCGTCCAGCGCGGGTTGAGCGATCGGAACGGGTCCTGGAACACGATCTGGATATGCCGGCGATGCGGGCGCAGCTTGCCGCGCGACAGCCGCGCGATATCGGTCCCGACGACGCGGATCTCGCCATCGGTGGGATCGACGAGCCGCATGATGCAGCGCGCCACCGTGGATTTGCCCGACCCGCTCTCGCCCACGATGCCGAGCGTGCGCCCGCGCGCCACCGACAGGCTGACCTCGTTGGCCGCGCGCGTGCCCTCGCTGCGGAATATCAGCCCGCCGCCGCCATAGACCTTGGTCATGGCGCGCACATCGAGGACGTTCTCGGTGTGGGTCGCCTCGCGCACGCGGCGCGGGACGAGGCTGGGCACCGATTTCAGCAGCTGCGTGGTATAGGCTTCCTTCGGCGCGCGCAGAAGCTGTTCGACCGGGGCGCTCTCGACGATGCGTCCGTGCTGCATCACATGCACGGTATCCGCGATCTCGGCCACCACGCCCATGTCATGGGTGATGAACAGCACCGCGGTGCCGTGGCGCTCCTGCAGATCGGCGATCAGCTTGAGGATCTGGCCCTGGGTGGTCACGTCGAGCGCGGTGGTGGGCTCGTCGGCGATCAGCAGCTCGGGCTCGAGCACCAGCGCCATGGCGATCATGATGCGCTGGCGCTGCCCGCCCGAAAGCTGGTGCGGATAGGAGCGGAACATCCGCTTGATGTCGGGAAGCTGCACCTGCTCGAGCATGTCGAGCACCTTCGCCTCGCGGTCCCGCGGCGAGAGGTCGGTATGCACGCGCAGCACCTCGTCGATCTGGTCGCCCACCCGCATCACCGGGTTGAGCGCCGTCATCGGCTCCTGGAAGATCATCGCCATGCGCCGGCCGCGCAGCCGGCGCAGATCGGGCGACGACATCGCGCGCAGATCGCGCTCGCCCAGCTTGATGCCGCCGCCGGTCACCTCGAGCGCGTCGGGCGGCAGAAGCCCCATCACCGCGAGGGAGGTCACCGACTTGCCCGAGCCCGACTCGCCCACGAGGCAGGCCGTTTCTCCGGCGCGGATGTCGAGGCTGATGCGGTCGAGGATCGGCGCGATATCTGGCCGCCCGGCGAGGTTGACCGACAGCTCGCGCAGCGCCAGCACCGTGTGCGCCTGATCGAATGTGCGCGACTTGAACTTCATCGCTCAGCTCTCCCGTTTCTTGAGGCGCGGATCGAGAACGTCGCGCGCGGTGTCGCCCAGCAGGTTGATCGACAGGATGCACAGCGACAGCATCAGCCCCGGCCAGAAGATCAGCCCCGGATTGACGCGGAAATAGTCGCGCCCCTCGGCCATGATGTTGCCCCAGGTGGGGATCTCGGTGCTCACCCCGGCGCCGAGGAAGGACAGGATCGCCTCGATCAGGATCGCCGAGGCGCAGATATAGGTCCCCTGCACGATCAGCGGCGCGATGGTATTGGGCATCAGGTGCTGCCACAGGATCTTGGGCATCGACGAGCCCAGCGCCAGCGCCGCCTCGATATAGGGCTCCTCGCGCGCCGACAGCACCACCGAGCGCACCAGCCGCACCACGCGCGGCACCTCGGGGATCGTGATCGCCACGATCACCGACATCACCGACGGCCCCACCAGCGACACCAGCGCGATCGCCAGCAGGATCGCCGGGATCGCCATCAAGCTGTCCATGATACGCATGATGATCCCGTCGGCCCAGCGGAAGAAGCCCGCCACCAGCCCGATCAGCAGCCCGAGGATCACGCTGGTGACCGCCGCGCCGATGCCGATCAGCAGAGAGACCTGCCCGCCGGTGACGACCCGGCTGAACAGATCGCGACCGTAGGCGTCGGTGCCGATCCAGAAATCGCCGCCCGAGGGCTGCAGCCGGTTGGCCGAGTCCATCGACATCGGGTTGTGCGGCACATAGAGCGGCGCGAGGATCACGGCGAGCACGATGAGGATCAGCATGATCGCCGCGACCACCGGAGCGGGTCCGAGCTTGCGCCAGGCCTGCGGCAGCGACATCGCGTGCAGCGCCACCTGGAAGGCGGAAGTGGGTTGCGGAACATTCGCCATCAGTAACGGATCCTCGGATCGATCAGCGTGTAGGAGATGTCGATGATCAGGTTGACGAGCACGTAGATGCCCGCCGTCAGCAGGATCATCGCCTGGATCACCGGGTAGTCGCGCGCCAGGATCGCATCGACCGTCAGCCGCCCGATGCCGGGGATGTTGAACACGCTCTCGGTGACCACCACGCCCGAGATCAAGAGCGCGAAGCCGGTGCCGATGATCGTCATGATCGGCACCGAGGCATTGCGCAGCGCGTGGCGAAACAGCACGAGGTTCTCGCGCACGCACTTGGCGCGGGCAGTGCGGATATAGTCCTCGCCGAGCACCTCGAGCATCGAGGCGCGCGTCATCCGTGCGATCAGTGCGACATAGATCGTCGCCAGCGTCAGCGACGGCAGGATCGCGCGCTGCAGGAAGCCAATGAAATCCTCGCTCGGTGCGCGGTAGCCCTGGATCGGCAGTGCGCGCAGCTCGATCGAGAAGATCTGGATGAAGATGTAGCCGATCACGAAGACCGGGATCGAGAAGCCCAGCACCGAGAAGGTCATCACGAGGTAATCGACCCAGCTGCGATGCCGCCACGCGGCCAGCACCCCCATCGGCACCGCAAGCAGCACCGAGATGATGATCGTCATCACCCCGATATTGATCGTGGGCCAGATCCGCGAGCCGATCATCGCCGAAACATCCGTCCCCGAGATCAGCGAGGTACCGAGATCACCGCGCAGGAGCTGATCGATCCAGTTGATGAACTGGATGTGCAGCGGGTCGGCAAGGCCGAGCCTGTTGCGGATCCGTTCGAGCTGTTCGGGGGTGGCGTTGTCGCCGGCGAGGATCGCGGCCGGGTCGCCCGGCGTCAGCCGCAACAGAAGGAAGACAAACACCGCCACGATGACCATGACGGGTATGATCGCGATGATCCGGCGGAAGATGTAACCGAGCATGGCGCCAGCAAACCTTTCTTCATGGCAGCGCGCGCGGCCCGGCCGCGCGCGCGATTCTTCAGTCAGTCAGCTCGACGTTCCAGAACACCGGCACCGGCGCGGGCAGCATCCCCTGCAGGGTGTCGCGGCGTCCCTGCGGTATCGAATACTGACCCAGCGGCACATAGGTGACCTGCTCGAGCACATGTGCCTGGATGGCCAGCGCCACGTCGCGCATCTCCGCGTCACCCGAGGCGGCGATGAACTGTGCGCGCATTTCCATCAGGTCCGGATCGTCCGGCCAGCCGAACCAGCCATCCTCGCCGCGCGCATTCAGCATCGGGTTAATGAGCGGATCGGCGATCTCCGGGAGTTGCCAGTTGGTGAAGAACAGGCTCCAGCCACCATCCTCCGGCGCGTCCATGCTCGCACGGCGATTGACGACGGCCTGCCAGTCCATCGGCTGCATGTCGACCTCGAAGCCCGCATTGCGCAGCGCCTCGGCCGCCACGACCGGCTGGTCCTGGACCGTGGTCACGTCGGTCGGCTGCATGATCACGATCGGCGTGCCGTCATAGCCGGCCTCATCCAGAAGCGCCTGCGCGCCCTCGATATCGCCGCCCTCGAGCAGGCTCTCGGCGCCGGTTTCGTCCTCGAAGGGCGTGCCACAGCCGAAGATCGCACCGCACAGCTCGTAGAACTCCGGATCGCCCATCATCGTGGCCAGAACATCCTGCTGATTGAGCGCCTTGAGCGCCGCCTGGCGGATGCGCACATCATCGAATGGCGGGTGAAGGAAATTCATCCGCCCCATCGTCTGATAGCCGAGCGGGTCGCGCACCTCGACGGTGACATCGGGCTCGGCCTCGAGGATCGCAAGCAGATCCGTGTTGAGCTGCTCGATATAGTCGATCTCGCCGGCGGCGAGCGCGTTCACCGCGGTCTGCGCATCCGGCATCGCCTCCCACACGACACGGTCGACATTGACCACCTTGCCGCCGGCCATCCAGTTCGCCGGCTCGTCGCGCGGGACATAATCCTCGTTGCGCTCATAGACGACGCGCTCGCCGGGCGAGAACTCGTCATGGTTGAACACGAAGGGGCCCGACCCGATATGCTGCTCGATCTCGCCCGCCTCCATCTGCTCGACGAGATATTCGGGCATGATGAAGGGCGGCACCGCCGACTGCTTCGACACCGTCGACAGGAACGGCCCGAACGGCTCCGAAAGCGTCCACACGATCGTGTCGTCGCCATCCGCCTCGAGGCTCTCGGTCACCTCCGCAATGAGCTGGCCGCCCGAGTCGTTGTCCATCCAGCGATTGAGCGAGGCGATCACGTCGGCCGGCGTCACCGGCTCGCCGTCATGGAACATCAGCCCGTCGCGCAGCGTGAAGGTGTAGGTCAGCTCGTCATCGGAAACCTCGAACTC
>PUKW01000008.1 GCA_003550665.1 Paracoccaceae bacterium
CGCGCCCAGATATCCGGCCAGAAGCGACCCGCCCCGCCGCCATAGAACCATTCGAGCTCGGCGCGCGTCATCAGGAACACGCCGCGCAGCGCGAGAAAGGCGGCGCGCTCGGGATGGGTCTGGGCATAGAGCAGCGCCAGCGTCGCGCCCCAGCTGCCGCCGAAGACGACCCAGCGATCGATGCCGAGCGTGGTGCGGATATGCTCGATATCGGCGACGAGGTGCCAGGTCGTGTTGGCGGCGACCTCGGCATGCGGGGTGGAGCGGCCGCAGCCGCGCTGGTCGAACAGCACCACACGGTAGTGGCGCGGGTCGAAATAGCGCCGCATCGCCGCGCTGCAGCCGCCGCCCGGCCCGCCATGCAGCACCACGACGGGCATGCCCTCGGGATTGCCGCATTGCTCGACATAGACGCGGTGCCCGTCGCCCACGCTGAGCATCCGCGCATCATAGGGCTCGATCGCCGGGTAGAGCGCGGCGGATGCGTTTTTTTGACCTGCCGTCCTGTCCATGTTCGTTCTATATAACGCATGGCCGCGCCCCGCCACGGGGGAGCGCGAGATTCCAGTCCGCAAGGGGGATGCATGAGCCGCGACAGTGCCGCCGACAGTGCCGAGATCGCCAAGTTCGAGGCCATGGCCGCCGATTGGTGGGACCCGCATGGCCCGGCGCGGCCGCTGCACA
This sequence comes from Paracoccaceae bacterium, assembly GCA_003550665.1. Lineage (GTDB taxonomy): Bacteria > Pseudomonadota > Alphaproteobacteria > Rhodobacterales > Rhodobacteraceae > Alkalilacustris. Next base: position 685 of record PUKW01000008.1, read on the forward strand.
TGCTCAACCCGTGCCGGCTGGGCTACATCACCGAGCAGATCGCCGCCGAGTTCGATCGCGACCTTACCGCAGCACAACCCTTCGCCGGGCTGCGCATCTGCGATGCCGGCTGCGGCGGCGGGCTTCTCAGCGAGCCGATGGCACGGCTCGGCGCGGCGGTCACCGGCGTCGATGCCGGCGATGGCAGCATCGCGGTCGCGCGGGAGCACGCCGCGCGCGCGGGGCTCGAGATCGATTACCGCGTCGCCACGGTCGAGGCGCTGGCGGCCGAAGGCGCGCGATTCGACGCCGTTCTCGCCAGCGAGATCATCGAGCATGTGCCCGATCCGGGACCGTTCCTCGCCGCATGCGGGGCGCTCCTGCGCCCGGGCGGGCTTTTGTTTTGCACGACGCTCAACCGCACCGCGCGCAGCTACGCCGCCGCGATCATCGGGGCCGAGCGGTTGCTGCGCTGGCTGCCGCGCGGCACGCATGACTGGAACCGCTTCCTGACGCCCGACGAACTCGCCGGGCTGATGCGGGCCGGCGGGCTCGAGCCGGTGGACCGCAAGGGGTTCGTCCTGCATCCGCTGCATGGGGAGTGGCGGGTCTCGGCGCGGGATCTGGCGGTCAATTACGCGATGCTCGCCCGGCGCCCCGATCACGCCCGGAGCACGGCGCGCGACGACGGGTGAACGCGAGGCGCTCCAACCTTTTGAAATCGCATGCTCAAAGGGCGCAAACCGGTCCCCGCTCTTGCGCAACATGCTCTAGGCAAGCAGCTCGAGCGCCGCGGCATGCACGTGCGCATTGGCCGCGGCGAGGATGCGCCCGCCATGTTGCGCCGGGCCGCCGGTCCAGTCCGTGACGATGCCGCCGGCGGCTTCGATGACCGCGATCGGTGCGTGGATGTCGTAGGGCTGCAGACCCGATTCGACGACGAGATCCACACCGCCCGCAGCGATCAGCGCATAGGCGTAGCAATCGAGCCCGTAGCGCGTGAGCCGCACCTGTCCGGACAGGGCGCGAAAGGCCGCGGCCTCGGCCGGGGTGTCGAGTTCGGGGAAGGTCGTGAACAGCGTCGCCTCCCCAAGCGGGCGCGGCGCGCGGGCCCGAAGCGAGCGGTGCCCCTGCGGCCCGATAAGCTCGGCCTGCCCGAAGCCGCCGACGAAGCGTTCGCCGATATAGGGCTGATCGATCACGCCGAAGAGCGGCCCCTGCGAATCCGACACCGCGATCAGCACGCCCCAGCAGGGCGTTCCGCTCATGAAGGCGCGCGTCCCGTCGATCGGGTCGAGGACCCATGTCAGGCCGGTTGCGCCCTGCGTCGCGCCGCTCTCTTCGCCGAGCACGCCGTCGGCGGGCCGACGCGCGCTGAGCACGGCGCGCATCGCGGCCTCGGCCTCGCGATCCGCGGCGGTGACGGGGTCGAAGCCGGACGAGCCCTTGTCGTCGATCGCGAGATCCGGGCGGCGGAAATGTGGCAGCGTGGCGCCGCGCGCGGCATCCGCGAGCGCATGCGCCGTCGCAATAAGGTCCGCGCGCTCGGGGTGGTCGCTCCGCGTCATCGTTCGTGCTCTCGCGCTGCTGCGGCGCGCTATCGCGCGCTCAGCGCGGCGTCAAGGCCGGCGCCGGCGCTTTCAAGCTGCGGATTGGCCCCCGAGCGCGCGGGCGAGATCGAAGAGCCGACGGCGCTGGGCCTGCGGAAAGGCCCGCAGAGCGCGCATCAGGTCGAGCGCCTCCTTGTCGGCGAGAATCGCGGCGACCTCGCCGGAATGGCGCGCGCCTTCCGCGTCGAGCCCGTCGAAGAAGTAGTCGATCGGCGCCCCGAGGGCGCGCGAGATGTCCCACAGCCGCGAGGCGCTGACGCGGTTGGCGCCGGTCTCGTATTTCTGGATCTGCTGGAACTTGATGCCCACGGCCTCGGCGAGCTGCTGCTGCGTCATGCCGACCATCCATCGGCACTGGCGGATACGCTTGCCGACATGCTCGTCAACGGGATGTTTCATGTCGCCTGCTCCTGAATAATGTCACGTCCTGCCAGTCCATGAAGCAAGTTTCGTGCCAACACCGTCCGGCCCGCGAAAAATATGTGAAACTTTAAGAAAATACGCCCATGGCGGCGTCTGCGGTGGCGCGTGTGTGGCGGCGCGGGCGGGGGCAGGTGCCGGGTCGCGCGGCGCTGTCGCAGGTTGCATTGCATTTTGCGAAACAACCCGCGGCTGAATGCGCGTTTTGCAACTCTTGCGGCAGGGCTGGCCAGGTCTTTCGGCGCGCGGTAGAACGCGCGCAGACTGGGGAGGCGGATGATGCGGGCCTTGCAGATCGAGGAATACGGGACGCCGCCGCGGCTGACGCAGATCGCGCCGCCGGAGCCCGGGCGCGGCGAAGTGCTCGTGCGCATCGCGGCGTGCGGGCTGAATTTCGCGGATCTGCTGATGATGCGGGGCGAATATCAGGAACGCCCGCCGCTGCCGCTGACGCTCGGCATGGAACTCGCCGGGACCGTCGAGGCGGTGGGACCCGATACGACCGGGCCGGCCCCGGGCACGCGCGTCGCGGTCTTCGCCGGGCAGGGCGGGCTCGCGGAGCGGGGCTGTTTCGCGGCGGAGCGCTGCCTGCCGCTGCCCGACGCCATGCCGGCCGAGCACGCCGCAGCCTTCCAGATTGCCTATGGCACGAGCCATGTGGCGCTGGATCACAGGGCGCGCCTGGCGCCGGGCGAGCGGCTCGTCGTGCTCGGCGCGGCCGGGGGGGTCGGTCTGACGGCGGTGGAGATCGGCAAGCTGATGGGCGCCGAGGTGATCGTCGTTGCGCGCGGGGCCGACAAACTCGCCGCCGCGCGCGCGGCGGGGGCCGACCACCTGATCGACGGCGCGGACACCGATCTGCGCGCGGCACTCAAGGAACTCGGCGGTGTCGATGTCGTCTATGATCCGGTCGGGGGCGCGCAGGGCGAGGCGGCGCTCGCCGCGCTGCGCCCCGGGGGGCGGATGGTGATCATCGGCTTCGCGAGCGGCGAAATGCCGCGCATCGCGCCCAATCGACTGCTCGTCAAGAACATCTCCGTGCTCGGGCTCTACTGGGGCGGATACCTCGCCCTCGCGCCGGAGGTGTTGCGCGACAGCCTTGCCAGATTGCTCGATTGGTATGAACAGCGCCGGCTGGCCCCGCATATCGGGCATGTCCTTCCGCTCGAGCGCGCGGCCGAGGGGCTCGAACTTCTGCGCACGCGGCGCGCGACGGGCAAGATCGTGATTCGGATGGACAATGCCTCCACGGCGCAAGGAAAGGCTTGAAAAGCGCCCGCGACCGACCGATATTGCAATCAATCGCGGGGCCCGTGCTGGCGCCGCTGCAACTGATGACACGGAGGTCGCGAATGGCAGACTATCAGACGATGCGGGCCCGCGCCGCGGCTGGCACCCGCACCGCCGAGATCGACGCGGGGCTTCGCGCCCACATGAACAAGGTCTACGGGCTTATGTCCGTGGGCATGCTTCTGACCGCGGGCGTCGCTTGGGCCGTCGGGACGACCCCGGCGCTTCTCGCGATCTTCCGCGATCCGGAAACGCTCTCGCCGAACCTGCTCGGCTGGGTGGCGATGTTCGCACCGCTGATCTTCGTCTTTGCCTTCGCGGGCATGATCAACCGGATGTCCGCCGCCACGGCGCAGCTGTGCTTCTACAGCTTCGCGGCGCTGATGGGCCTGTCGATCAGCTGGATCTTCGTCGCCTTCACGGGCATGTCGATCGCGCAGACCTTCCTGGTTACATCGATCGCGTTCGCGGGGCTGTCGCTGTGGGGCTACACCACCAAGAAGGACCTGTCCGGCTGGGGCACCTTCCTGATGATGGGGGTGATCGGCCTGATCGTGGCGATGGTCGTCAACATCTTCCTGCAATCGCCGGCGATCATGTTCGTCGTGTCGATCCTCGGGGTGCTGATCTTCGCCGGGCTGACGGCCTATGATACCCAGTCGATCAAGAACGAGTACATCCAGCACGCCGCGTCGGGCGACCAGGAATGGCTCGACAAGTCGGCGACGATGGGCGCGCTGCGGCTCTATCTCGACTTCATCAACATGTTCATGTTCCTGTTGCAGTTCATGGGGGCACAGGAATAGCGACACGGGTAACCGCCTCGCGCGGCACGAACGAGAGAGGCCCGCCGCACAACGCGGCGGGCCTTTTTCATTGGTGGCGCAGGTGCCGCCTATCCGGCGCGACGCGCCATGGCGTGCAGCTGCGCGAGCGCGGCGGAGGCGAGCCGGGCCTGGGCGTTGTCGGAGCGGCTCGTGAGCATGATCGGCACCCGTGCGCCGAGCGCGATCCCCGCCGACTCGGCGCCGGCCATGTGGATGAGCTGCTTGGCGATCATGTTGCCGCTCTCGAGATTGGGCGCGACGAGCACATCCGCGCGCCCCGCCACCGACGACTCGATCCCCTTGGCGCGCGCCGCCGAGGCCGAGATCGCGTTGTCGAAGGCCAGCGGGCCATCGACCAGCCCGCCGACGATCTGGCCGCGGTCGTGCATCTTGCAGATCGCCGCGGCGGTGAGCGTCGAGGGCAGCCGCGCATTCACCGTCTCGATCGCCGACAGCAGCGCCACGCGCGGCAACGCGGTGCCTATCGATTCGGTGAGCTCGATCGCGTTGCGCACGATATCGGCCAGCGTCTCGAGGTCCGGGATGATGTTGATCGCCGCGTCGGTGACCATCAGCATGCGCGGATAGCCCGGCACCTCGAGCGCGAAGACATGGCTCAGCCGCCGCTCGGTGCGCAGCCCGGTGTTGCGGTCGAGCACCGCGGAGAGAAGCTCGTCGGTGTGCAGCTTGCCCTTCATCAGCGCGCCGGCGCGGCCCTCATGCACGAGCTGGACCGAACGCTCCGCGGCGGCGTGGCTGTGGGCGACATCGACGATCTCGAGCCCGTCGAGCGACAGTCCCGCCTCCCCGGCGGCGGCCTCGATGCGCGCGCGCGGGCCGACGAGGATCGGGGTGATGATCGTCTCGTCGCGCGCCATCAGCGCGCCCCGCAGGCTCTCGGCGTCGCAGGGATGCACCACGGCGGCGGGGACGGGATCATGCGCGCGTGTGCGCTCGATCAGGGCGCGAAAGCGGCCGCCCCCGCTGTGAAGGGTGACCTCGGGCAGCACGGCGCGCGCCCGGCGCACCTTCTCGCGCGGCGCGCGCACCGTGGCGGTGCCGCTGATCAGCGTTGCATCATCGGCGTCGCTCACCCGGCAGTCGAACACCACCCGGCCGGTATCGGCCTTCTTCTCGGTCGCCGTGACCCGCACGCAGACGGTATCGCCCACCCCGACGGGCTTTTCGAAGCGAAGCGACTGGTCGAGATAGATCGTCCCGGGCCCCGGAAGCTGCGTGCCCAGCACAGAGGAGATCAGCGCCCCGCCCCACATGCCGTGGCCGATGATCTGGTGAAAATCGGTCTGCGCGGCGTATTCGGCGTCGAGATGGGTGGGGTTCACATCCCCCGACATCACCGCGAAGAGCTCGATATCCTTGCGCGTCAGCGTGCGCTCGATGCGCGCCGTGTCGCCGATGGCGATCTCGTCGAAGGTGCGGTTCTCGATGAAATCCATGCCTGTCCCTCATCGCTCAATCACGGCGAGGATGGCACGCCGCGGCGCGCCGTGCCAGAGCGCGCGGCTTGCCTTCGCCCGCCACGCCGCTAGGGTCCGCGCGGTCAGCGGCGGGGGGGCATGGCGCGCAGCATTCTCATCACCGGCTGTTCCTCGGGCATCGGGACGGATGCGGCGCGCACGCTGCGCGAGCGCGGTTGGCGGGTTTTCGCCAGCTGCCGGCGGCAGGGCGATTGCGACCGGCTCGCCGCCGAGGGCTTCGACAGCTTCGTGATCGATTACGAGGACCCGGCCAGCATCGCCGCGGGCGCGGCGCGGGCCATCGAGCTCGGCGGCGGGCGGCTCGACGCGCTGTTCAACAATGGCGCCTATGCGATCCCCGGCGCGGTGGAGGACCTGCCGCCCGAGGCCCTCTCCGCGATCCTGCAGGCCAATCTTGTGGGCTGGCACGATCTCACGCGGCGGGTGATCCCGGTGATGCGCGCGCAGGGGCACGGGCGGATCGTCAACAACTCCTCGGTTCTGGGGATGATCGCGCTCAGGTGGCGCGGGGCGTATGTGGCGTCGAAATTCGCGCTCGAGGGATTGACGGACACGCTGCGCCTCGAGATGCGCGACACGCCCATCGACGTCGTGCTCATCGAGCCGGGCCCCATCGCAACGCGCTTTCGCGCCAATGCCGCGCGTCAGTTCGAACGCTGGATCGACTGGGAAAACTCGGCGCGCGCTGAACAGTATCGCACCACGCTGCGCCGCCGCCTCTACGACGCCGAGGCCGGCACCGACCGCTTCGAACTGCCCGCCGCCGCGGTCACGGCCGCCCTCATCCGCGCGCTCGAGGCGCGCCGTCCCCGGCCGCGCTATTTCGTCACGGTCCCGACGCGCGCGATGGCGCTTGCGCGGCGCGCACTGCCCGGCCGGCTGCTCGACGCGCTTCTGGCGCGCGGGTAATTCGTCCTCGTCATCCGGGCGCGATTCGCTATATGGCGATAGAGCGGACAGGAGCGCACAATGCTACGCGACGACCCACTCTTCCTTGCGGCGGCAGCGGCATCGCTCGGTGTCCTCGTGATCCTGATCATCGGCGTGGCGAGTTTCGCGCGCGGTGGCGAATTCAATCGCAAGCACAGCAACAGGCTCATGCGCTACCGCATCTATGCGCAGGCGGTGGCCGTGGCGCTGATCGTGCTGTTCATTGCATGGCGCGGAGCAGGCAACTGACATGGTGGTTCTCAACAAGATATATACCCGCACCGGCGACACCGGCGATACAGCCCTCGGAAACGGGGTACGTGTGGCCAAGCATGCGCTGCGGGTGCAGGCCTATGGGACCGTCGACGAGCTGAACGCCACCATCGGCCTTGCGCGGCTGCACGCCGAGGGCGAGATGGTCGAGCGGCTGTCGCGGATGCAGAACGATCTTTTCGATCTGGGCGCCGATCTGTGCCGCCCCGAGATGGAGCGCGACCACGAGGCCGAATACGCGCCGCTGCGGGTGGCGGCGTCGCAGGCGGTGCGGCTCGAAGCCGAGATCGACGCGATGAACGAGGCGCTAGAGCCGCTGCGCAGCTTCATCCTGCCCGGCGGCACGCCGCTCGCGGCGCATCTGCATCTGTGCCGGACCGTGGCGCGCCGGGCCGAACGGCTCACCGTCGAGCTCGCCGCGATGGAGAAGATCAACCCCGCCGCGGTGACCTATCTCAACCGTCTGTCCGACTGGTTCTTCGTCGCCTCGCGCGCCGCCAACGCCGCCGAAGACGGTGACATATTGTGGGTTCCGGGCGCCAACCGCTGAGCGGCGCGGCGCGCGCAGGCGCATCGCACGGCCCGCGCGGCGGGCGCGAAACCACCCGCCGCGCCGGCAAGCGCGTCGATTTTACCCTGTTGTCCCTGGCGCCGAGCCGCTAATCAGAGCTGAGGCGCATCACGGCCTTTCGGGGCCCTAAAAGGGAGTGACACGCAGATGAAGGTTCTCGTGCCGGTCAAGCGCGTGATCGACTACAACGTGAAGGTCCGCGTGAAGGCGGATGGCAGCGGCGTCGATCTGGCCAACGTCAAGATGTCGATGAACCCGTTCGACGAGATCGCCGTCGAGGAGGCGATCCGGATGCGCGAGGCCGGCTCCGTCGAGGAGGTCGTCGCCGTCTCGATCGGCGTCAAGCAGGCGCAGGAGACGCTGCGCACCGCGCTCGCCATGGGGGCGGATCGCGCGATCCTGATCGTCGCCGCCGACGACGTGCACACCGATATCGAGCCGCTCGCCGTGGCCAAGCTGCTCAAGGGTGTCGTCGAGGCGGAAAAGCCCGATCTCGTGCTGTGCGGCAAGCAGGCCATCGACAACGACATGAACGCCACCGGCCAGATGCTCGCCGCCCTGCTCGGCTGGAGCCAGGCGACTTTTGCTTCGGAGATAACGCTCGGCGACGGGCAGGCGGATGTCACCCGCGAGGTCGATGGCGGGCTGCAGACGATCCGCGTGAAGCTGCCGGCGATCGTGTCGGTGGATCTGCGGCTCAACGAGCCGCGCTACGCGTCGCTGCCCAACATCATGAAGGCCAAGAAGAAGCCGATGGAGGAAAAGACGCCCGCCGATTACGGCGTCGATGTCGCGCCGCGGCTGAGCATCGTGAAGACCGGCGAGCCGCCGCAGCGCCAAGCCGGGGTCAAGGTCGGCTCGGTGGACGAGCTGGTGGAGAAACTCAAGCAGGCGGGGGTCGTGTGATGGCGGTGCTTCTTCTGGCCGAGGTTTCGGGCGGCGAACTGGCGCGCGACGCGACCGCGAAGGCGCTCGCCGGCGCGAAGCAGCTCGGCGATGTCACGGTGCTGTGCGCGGGCGCGGGCTGCGGCGGCGCGGCCGAAGCCGCGGCCAAGCTCGACGGGGTCAGCAAGGTGCTGTGTGCCGACGGCGCGCATTACGGCCACCAGCTCGCCGAGCCGGTCGCCGATCTCGTCGTCTCGCTCGCAGGCGAGTATGATCACATCTGCGCCCCGGCGACCACGGCGGCCAAGAACGTGATGCCGCGCGTAGCCGCGCTCCTTGACGTGATGGTGATCTCGGATGTCTCCGCGGTGATCGACGCTGACACGTTCGAGCGCCCTGTCTATGCCGGCAACGCGGTGCAGACCGTCAAGAGCGCGGATGCCAAGAAGGTCGTCACGATCCGCACCTCGAGTTTCGACGCGGTCGTCGACGGCGATGCGGCGCCCGTCGAGAAGATCGACCCCGCCGCCGATCCGGGGCTGTCGAGCTGGGTCGAGGACAAGGTCGCCGAGAGCGACCGCCCCGAGCTGACCTCGGCGGGCGTCGTCGTCTCCGGCGGGCGCGGGATCGGCTCTGAGGACGACTTCGCGATGATCGAGAAGCTGGCCGACAAGCTCGGCGCGGCAGTGGGCGCCTCGCGCGCGGCGGTCGATTCGGGCTTTGCGCCCAATGACTGGCAGGTCGGGCAGACCGGCAAAGTCGTCGCGCCGGAGCTCTACATCGCGGTGGGCATCTCGGGCGCGATCCAGCATCTCGCCGGGATGAAGGACTCCAAGGTGATCGTCGCGATCAACAAGGACGAGGAGGCGCCGATCTTCCAGGTCGCCGATTACGGCCTCGTCGCCGATCTCTTCGAAGCGGTGCCGGAGCTGACCGAGAAACTGTGACGCGCAGCGCGCGCGGCGTCTTGCGCGCGCCCGCGCCGCGCTTACCTTTGGCCGGGCAATCGACCGCGCCAAGGGGGTGTCGCGTATGACCTGGTCCTTCCCGATCGGCCGTTTCCTCGGCTCCGAGCTTCGGGTCCATGCGACGTTCTTCCTGCTGCTCGCCTGGGTGGCGGCGGCGGCGTATTTCATGGGCGGCGTGCCGGCCATGATCGAGAACACGCTGTTCATCCTCGCGCTGTTCACCTGCGTGGTGGCGCATGAATACGGCC
>PUKW01000329.1 GCA_003550665.1 Paracoccaceae bacterium
CGACAGCGCGCGCGCAGGCGCTGGCGCGGGGGCTCGAGGGTGATGCGCTCGAGTCGCATGTCGCGGCGCATCGGCGCTTGACCCACCCCGCGGAAATGGGAACCCTGTTCAAGGCCATCGCCCTGCACCCGCCCGACACCCCGCTGCCACCGGGATTCGCGCCATGACGCTGGAGATTCTGACCTCCGACAGCCTCGCGCCGCTGCGCCATGGCTTCTTCACGCGCAAGGGCGGCGCGTCCTCGGGGGTGTTCGCCGGGCTCAATTGCGGCCCCGGCTCCTCCGATCAGTCGCATGCCGTCGCCATCAACCGCGCCCGCGTGGCCGGCGCGCTCGACGTCGCGCCCGAGGCGCTCGTTTCGCTCGATCAGGTTCATTCCGCCGAGATCGTCACGATCGACGCCCCGCCCGCCGAGCGCCCGCGCGGCGACGGGCTGGTCACGGCAACGCCGGGGATCGCGCTCGCCGTGCTCACCGCCGACTGCCAGCCGGTGCTGATGGCGGATGCGCATGCCGGGGTGATCGGGGCGGTGCATGCCGGCTGGCGCGGCACCCGTGACGGGGTGCTCGAGGCGGCGATCGAGGCGATGGAGGCGCTGGGTGCCGACCGTGCGGCGATCACCGCCGTGATCGGCCCCACCATCAGCCGGCGCGCCTATGAGGTCGGCCCCGAGATCCTCGACGCCTTCATGGCCGAGGATCCGGACCATGCGCGGTTTTTCGCGAACGGGCAGGGTGACAGGCTCCTCTTCGATCTGCCGGGGCTGGGCGTGTTCCGGCTGCGCCGCGCCGGGGTGGGCCATGCGGAATGGACCCGGCACTGCACCTATGAGCAGCCCGATCTGTTCTTCTCGCATCGCCGTTCGGTGCATGGCGGGGCCGCGGATTATGGCCGGCTGATCTCCGCGATCCGGGTCTGAGCCCTCAGAAATCGATCCGGAAATCCGGCAGATCGAGCGCCGTCATCAGATCGCGCAGCTCCTGGCGCGCGGCGATGTTCGACAGGCTCAGCCGGCTCTCGGCGCCCACATCGCGCAGATCCAGCAGCGTCAGCCCGCGCGGAAACAGCTCGCGAAAGATCACCCGCTCGGAGAAGCCGGGCGCCACCCGAAAGCCGATACGCCGCGACAACTCGCCGAGCGCAGAGCCCACCTTGCGCTTGTTGTGCATCTGCTGCGAGCCCATGCGGTTGCGCAGCACGATCCAGTCGATCGGGTCGAGCCCGGCCTGGGCGCGCAATTGTCGCGCGCCCCAGACCATCTCGGCATAGATCGACGGCCCCTTCACCTTGCCGGTCTCGGCGTCGATGCGCGCGAGCAGGTCGAAATCGACGAAGCTGTCATTGAGGGGCGTGATCAGGGTATCGGCCAGCGAATGCGCGCCGTGGCTGAAATAGGTGTGCGAGCCCGGGCAGTCGATAACGAGAAAGTCCGCCTCGGCCTCCATCGCGGCGATGACGCGCGACAGTTGCAGATCCTGCACCGTTTCGCCCCGGCCGGGCTCGGACTCGGCCACCTCGGGCAGCTCGTGTACCACCGGGGCGGGCAGGGTGAAGCCGGAGCGGCCGGCATAGGCGATGCGGTTCTCGATATAGCGCGCGAAGCTGCGCTGGCGCAGATCGAGATCGAGCGCCGCGACCCGATGCCCCGCCCGCGCAAGCGCCGTGGCGACATGCATCGAGGTGGTGGACTTGCCCGAGCCGCCCTTCTCGTTGCCGCAAACGATGATATGCGCCACGCGGTCTCCCTCGACCCTTCCAACACAAAAGAACGCGGCACCATGGCCGCGTCCCCTCTATATGTTGTGTCGCGCCCGGTGAAAAGCGGCGTTCAGAAGCCCAGCCCGGCGTATTTGCTCTTGAACTTGGAGACGCGCCCGCCGGTGTCCATCAGACGCTGCGAGCCGCCGGTCCAGGCCGGGTGGCCGCTCGGATCGATGTCGAGCGTCATGGTGTCGCCTTCCGCGCCCCAGGTCGAGCGCATCTGCACGACGGTGCCGTCGGTCATCTTCACATCGATGATGTGATAATCGGGATGAATGTTCTTCTTCATGGCGACTCTCCTCAGGCGCGGGCGGATTTGCGCGGGCGGTAGTTGGTCTTTTCGGCGATGCGCGCTGCCTTGCCGCGCCGGTCGCGCAGGTAGTAGAGCTTGGCGCGCCGCACCTTGCCGCGGCGGATCACCGTGATGCTGTCGATATTGGTCCCGTAGAGCGGGAAGATCCGCTCGACGCCCTCGCCGAAGGAGATCTTGCGCACCGTGAAGGAGGCGCCGATGCCGCTGCCGCCCTTGCGGGAGATACACACGCCCTCGAAGTTCTGCACCCGCGAGCGGGTGCCCTCCGTGACCTTGTAGCCCACGCGGATCGTGTCGCCGGGCTTGAAATCCGGGATGTCCTTGCCGAGCGCGGCGATCTGCTCGGCTTCCAGCTGCGCGATCGTGTTCATCGCGATGTCCTTTCATTGCGCGGTTCGTGCCGCGGCGTGATGCCCCCTCAGAGCTCTCGGTCTCCATCCGGGTCCCCGCCGTCGGTGCGGCGAGCCCGCCAGAGATCAGGGCGGCGTTCTCTTGTCAGCCTTTCGGCCTCGGCCCTCCGCCAGGCGGCGATCTTCGCGTGATGACCGGACAGGAGAATGTCGGGCACCGCGCGGCCTTTCCAGACGGCGGGTCGCGTGTACTGCGGGTGCTCAAGCAATCCTTCCGAGAAGGACTCCTCGGCGATGGATTCCTGATTCCCGAGCACGCGCGGTATAAGCCGGACCGTGGCGTCGATCAAGGCCATCGCGGCGATCTCGCCGCCGGTGAGGACGAAATCCCCGACACTGACCTCGGTGACGCCGTATTCCTCGAGCACGCGCTCGTCGATGCCCTCGAACCGCCCGCAGATCATGATCGCGCCGGGCCCCGCGGCGAGGCGCGCCGCCATCGCCTGATCGAAGCGCCGCCCGCGCGGTGACAGCGCGATGATCGGCATGCCCGGTCCGGGCGCGGCCGCCGTGATCGCGTCGCCGAGCACGTCGGGGCGCAGCACCATGCCGGCCCCGCCGCCGGTCGGCGTATCGTCCACGCTGCGGTGCCGGCCGATCCCGAATCGCCGCAGCTCGACGGTCTCGAGCGCCCAAAGCCCCGCCTCGCGCGCACGTCCGACGAGCGACAGGTCGAGCGGGCCCGGGAACGCCTCGGGAAACAGCGTGATGACCTTCGCCGTCCAGGCCGTGGCCAGCCGCGGCGGCCCTTCCATCAGCGGGCGCGGCTGCGCCGAGGCGGCAATGGAAACCCGGCCGTGGGATTTGCGCGGCGCGTCGCTCATCGCATCACTCGAACAGACCCGGCGGCGGGTCGGCGATGACGACCCCCGCGGCGAGGTCCACCGTCGGCACCGTTTCGCGCGTGAAGGGCAGCGAGAGCGGCTCGCCCCCGCCCGGCGGCGCGATCTCGAGCAGATCACCCGCGCCGTGATCCATCACCGCACGGATATGCCCGAGCACCGCGCCATCGCCATCGCGCACCGCGAGGCCGATGAGATCGGCGTGATAGAACTCGTCATCCGGCAGCTCCGGCAGCCGCTCGCGCGCGACGTGCAGCCGCGTGCCGCGCAGCGCGGCGGCCGCGTCGCGGTCGCGCACCCCGTCGAGCCGGGCCACGAGCCCGTCCTTTGCCGGGCGCAGCGCGCTGATCTCGAAGCGGCGCGCCCCGTCCTCGCTCGACAGCGGGCCGTATTCGCCGATCGCTTCGGGCCGGGTGCAGAAGCTCTTGAGCCGCACCTCGCCGGCCACCCCGTAGGCGCCGGCGATGGCCCCGACACAGACGCTGCGCGCTGGCATGGCCCCGGCCGGCCGTTACTCGGCGTCGGCGGGCGCGGCGGCCTCGGCGGCCTTCGTTGCGCGGGCCTCGGCGCGTTCCTTCGCCTTCTTGCCGGGCTCGGCCTTCTTCATGTTGGCGCGCTCCTTCTTCGGCAGCGCCCCGGCGGCCTCGAGCATGCGCGAGACGCGGTCAGTGGGTGTCGCCCCTTCGGCGAGCCAGGCCTGCACGCGCTCCATGTTGATCACGATGCGGTCTTCGCGATCCTTGGGCAGCAGCGGGTTGTAGGTGCCCAGCTTCTCGATGAAGCGGCCGTCGCGCGGCATCCGGCTGTCGGCAGCGACGATCTGGTAGAAGGGGCGCTTCTTCGAGCCACGGCGGGCGAGGCGGATCTTGGTGGCCATTGTCGGTCTCCTTGGTTTGGCTTGGCGGCGCGGCGCCGCCTATTGGCGTTGTTTCTCGTGGTGGCGGATGACTTCGCTGATGATGAAGTTCAGGAAGTTGCGGGCGAATTCCGGGTCGAGATCGGCCTCCTTGGCGAGCCATTCGAGCCGTTCGATCTGGCGCGCCTCGCGGGCGGGATCGGCCGAGGGCAGGTCGTGCTCGGCCTTGAGACGGCCGACATCCTTGGTGTGCCGGAACCGCTCGGCGAGGGTGTAGACGAGGATCGCGTCGAGCCGGTCGATGCTGTCGCGATGCTCCTTGAGCAGCGCGGCGGCCTTGTCGGCGATGTCGCTGGCGGCGTCGGTCATCTCTGGCTCCGTGATCTGCGGCGGGGCGTGCTGGCAGGGTTCATTTCTTGCGCCCCATGCCGCCGAGCCCCTGCGGCAGCCCGCCGCCGCCCATGCCGGGCATCTGCTGGCCGACGCCGCGCGCCATCTGCTGCAGCGCGGCCTGATCGACCTGCTCAGGGGCGCCGCCGCCCTTGCCCATCATCCCGGCCATGGCCTGCTTGAGCATGCCCTTCTTGCCCATCTTCTTCATCATGTCGGCCATCTGGCGGTGCTGCTTGAGCAGCTTGTTGAGCTCGGGCACGTCAAGCCCGGCGCCCTTGGCGATGCGCTTCTTGCGGCTGGCCTGCAGGATCTGCGGGTTGGCGCGTTCCTTTTTCGTCATCGATTGGATGAGCGCGATCTGGCGGCGCAGCATCGTGTCGTCGAAGCCCGCGCTCTCGGCCTGCTTGGCCATCTTGCCCATGCCGGGCATCATGCCCATCACGCTCTCCATGCCCCCCATCTTGAGCATCTGCTCGAGCTGGGTGCGCAGGTCGTTCATGTTGAACTGACCCTTCTGGAAGCGCTTCATCATGCGCTCGGCCTGCTCGGCCTCGAAGGTCTCCTGCGCCTTCTCGACGAGGGCCACGATGTCGCCCATGCCGAGAATGCGCCCCGAGATGCGCTCGGGATCGAACGCCTCGAGCGCGTCGGTCTTCTCGCCAAGGCCGACGAAGCGGATCGGCTTGCCGGTCACTGCGCGCATCGACAGCGCCGCGCCGCCGCGCCCGTCGCCGTCCATGCGGGTGAGCACCACGCCCGAGATACCCACCTTGCCGTCGAACTCCGAGGCGACATTGACCGCGTCCTGCCCGGTCAGCCCGTCCACGACCAGCAGCGTCTCGCGCGGGGCGACGGCGTCGCGCACCGCCTGGACCTCGTCCATGAGCACATCGTCGATATGCAGCCGCCCGGCCGTGTCGAGGATATAGACATCGTAGCCGCCGAGGCTCGCCTGCGTCTTGGCGCGCTTGGCGATCTGGACCGCCTTTTCGCCGGGCACGATGGGCAGCGTGTCCACCCCGATCTGAGTGCCGAGCACGGCGAGCTGCTCCATCGCGGCGGGGCGGTTGGTGTCGAGCGAGGCCATCAGCACGCGCTTGCCCTCGCGCTCGGAGAGCCGGCGTGCGAGCTTGGCCGTGGTGGTGGTCTTGCCCGAGCCCTGCAGCCCGACCATCAGCACCGGCGCGGGCGGGTTGTCGATCTTGAGCGCGCCGGGGTCGTCCTCGCCCGCGAGCGTCGCCTTGAGCTCGTCATGGACGATCTTGACGACCTGCTGGCCCGGCGTGACCGATTTCGTCACCGCCGCTCCTGTGGCCTTGGACTGCACGCGCTTGATGAAGTCGCGCGCCACCGGAAGCGAGACATCGGCCTCGAGAAGCGCCACGCGCACCTCGCGCAGTGCCGTCTTGACGTCGTCCTCGGTGAGCGCGCCCTGCTTGGTGAGGCGCTCGAACACGCCGGAGAGGCGTTCGGACAGGTTCTCGAACATGCGCGGCCCTCCAGACCCGTTTCCCTTGCCCCGAACATAAGACGAGGCGCGCCAATCACCAACGGCACCCGCGGGCGAAACCTCGCTGACGGGTGGCGATTCCGGCTCACGGGCCGGAACCGGAAGCGCAAACACTTCCGAATGATCCGTGCGTCTAGCCGGAGCATCGCCGCAAAGTCAAGCGGCCACGGCGCGGCGCGGCGCGACTCCGCCGCCATGCGCGCGCATGCGGGCCTTGCGGGTGGCGCTCGGCTATGCACAGATGCCTGAAAACTCAACGATGCCTGCGCGCAGGATGGCCGGTCATGCCCTCGGCGCCGCCCCGCGCCGGCACCGAGGGAACCGGGACGCCGCCTGTGGACAGCTGGGACGACATCCGCACCGCCTATCACGTCGCCCGCGCGGGAACGGTGAGCGGCGCGGCGGAGATCCTCGGTGTGCATCACGCCACGGTGATCCGCCATGTCGACGCGCTCGAGGCGCGTCTTGGCACCCGGCTGTTCCAGCGCCATGCGCGGGGCTACACCCCCACGGAGGCGGGAGGCGACCTGCTGCGCATTGCCCAGGCCACTGATGAGCAGTTCGCCGAACTCGCCGCCCGGCTCAGCGGCGGCGGTGACGTGATCTCGGGCGAGCTGGTGATCACGTCGCTGCCCGAACTGTCGCGCTTCATCGTGCCGTGCCTGGCGCGGTTCGGGGCCGCGAATCCGGGGCTGGTGACGCGGCTGCATCTCGACACGCGGCTGTTCCGGCTCGAATACGGCGAGGCGCATGTGGCGATCCGCGCCGGCGCGGCGCCGCGCGAGCCCGACAATGTCGTGCGCCCCTTCGCGCGGCTGCGCCACGCGCTGTTCGCGGCGCCTGCCTATGTCGCCGCGCGCGGGGTGCCGGAGGCGGGCGCGCTTGACGGGCATGTCTTCGTGGGCGGCGAGGCGGAAAACGAGCGTGTGCCCTTCCTGCGCTGGCTGGCCGAGACCGTCCCGCGCGAGACTGTCGTCTTTCGCAGCCCCGACGTCGCCGCGCGTCAGCAGGCAGTGCTCGAAGGTGCCGGGCTCGGCTTCCTGCCGCTCGACGTGGCCGCGGCGCATCCCGAGCTCACGCAGGTCCTGCCCCCGCGCGCCGATTGGGATGCGCCGCTCTGGCTCGTCACGCATGTCGATCTGCATCGCAGCGCCAAGGTCCAGGCCTTTCTCGAGCACCTGCGCACCGAGGCGTCGGACTGGCCGCTCGCGCCCGCGCAGGGGGCATGATGCGCGCGGCGCCCGGGATGGCCGGGCATCTGGCGATGCTCGCCTTTTCGCTCCTCGTGGCGGGGTCGTTCAGCCTCGGCGCGCTGGTTGCCAACGATATCGCGCCCGCGGCCATCACCGCGGCGCGGTTCCTGTTCGCCGCCGCGGTCCTTGGCGCGCTCGCCGCAATGGGGCCGGGGCTGCGCGCGGCGCATCTCGCGGCGCCGTGGCGCTACCTGTTTCTGGGCGCGATCTTCGGCGCGTATTTCGTGCTGATGTTCGAGGGGCTCAAGACCGCGCCCCCGGTCTCGATGAGCGCGGTGTTCACCCTCACGCCGGTGATGAGCGCGCTGTTTGGCTGGATGCTGCTGCGGCAGATGACGACGCCGCGCATGGCGGCGGCGCTCGCGATCGGGGCGGCGGGGGCGCTCTGGGTGATCTTTCGCGCCGATCTGGGACTCTTGCTGGCCTTCGCGGTGGGCCGCGGCGAGGCGCTGTTCTTTCTGGGCTGCGTGGCGCATGCGGTGTTCACGCCGCTTCTGGCGCGGCTCAACCGGGGTGAGCCGGCGCTGGTGTCGACGGCGCTGGTGATGGCGGGGGGCTTCGTGGCGCTGGCGGCCTGGGGCTGGGGCGATCTGCGCGCCACGGCGTGGTTGGAGCTGTCGCCGCTGGTGTGGGTCACGCTGATGTATCTTGCCATCTTTGCGAGCGCGGTGACCTTCATGCTGCTGCGGTTCGCGGCGCTGCGGCTGCCCTCGGCCAAGGTCATGGCCTATACCTATCTGACGCCGACATGGGTGATCGGCTGGGAGGTGGCGCTGGGGCACGGGGTGCCGCCGGCGATGGTGCTGCCCGGGATCGGGCTGACGGCGCTCGCGCTCGTGATCCTGCTCAAGGACGAGGACGCCGCGCATGCGCCCCGGCGTGCCTGAGTCAGCCGCCGGCGCGCAGGAACCGCTCGAGATCGTCGAGATCGACCGGCTCGAACTGCCCGAAGCCCTGCATCCACACCGCCGCGGGGTGCAGCGCGTCAGGCGCGATGCGGCACCATTTCACCCGTCCGCGCCGCTCCTGATCGATCAGCCCCGCCGCCGCGAGAATGGCGACATGCTTGGACACCGCCGCGAGCGACATGGCGAACGGCGCGGCGATGTCGCTGACGGCCATGTCGTCCTCGAGCAGCATCCCGAGAATCGCGCGCCGCGTCGGATCGGCGAGGGCCGCAAAGAGCGCGTCGAGCCGGGCGGCAGCCGATGCGGGGAGGGGCGTGAGCGGCTCGGACATCGCGCCAAGATGCTCCAGGCGCCCGCCATGGTCAACTCATCGGTTGAACGACGCGGCGCGGCAGGCGTCGGCGCGTGCGACTCGGAGCTTGAAAGAAATATATTTCAAAACAGACACTTGCGGGAATACCGCGGCGCGGCGAAGGCGCTTGACTCGGCCGAATCCGGCCCCTACGTTCCGCGCCACAATCCGAGGGGCGCTCCGCCATGGCCGATCCGGGAAACGGCGACGAACTCAGGCGGCTTCAGGAGCGGATCGATCGGGCCAGGGCGGCGCATGCCCCGCAGGTGCAAGGCGGGACCAGCGCTCAGATCGGCCAGGCGCACGCTGCATGGCGCATGGTGATCGAGCTCGTCACGGGCCTCGTCATGGGGTTCGCGATGGGCTACGGGCTCGACGCGCTGTTCGGGACGCGGCCGGTGTTTCTGGTCGTGATGACGCTCTTGGGGTTCGCGGCGGGCATCAATGTCATGCTGCGCACCGCCGCCGAGATGACGGCGAAGCAAAACAGGGACGCGGCCGAGGCCGACGCCCGAAGCGAAGGGGACGAGGGACGTGGCTGAAGAGATTGGCTTTGTCATCGAGCCGATGGAGCAGTTCGAGGTAAGGCCGCTGTTCGGCGGCGATGCCGTATACTGGTATACCCCGACCAATGTGACGCTCTGGCTGGCGCTGACGGTGGCGGCAGTGGCGCTGCTGATGGTGGTGGCGTCGCGCGGCCGGGCGATCGTGCCGTCGCGGGTGCAGTCGATGGCGGAGCTGACCTACAGCTTCGTCTACCAGATGATCGAGGATGTCACCGGCAAGGACGGGATCCGCTATTTCCCTCATATCATGACGATCTTCGTGTTCATCCTGTTCGCGAACCTGCTCGGGCTGATCCCCTGGGCGTTCACGACGACCTCGCATATCGCCGTGACGGCGTTTCTCGCGCTCGCGGTGTTCCTGACGGTCACGGTGCTCGGCTTTGTGCTGCACGGGCTGAGCTTTCTGAAAATGTTCTGGATCGAGGCGGCGCCGCTGGCGCTGCGCCCGGCGCTGGCGGTGATCGAGCTGATCTCGTATTTCGTCCGCCCGGTGAGCCACTCCATTCGTCTGGCTGGCAACATGATGGCCGGCCATGCGGTGCTAAAGGTGTTCGCGGGCTTTGCCGGCGCGCTCGGCGTGGCCTCGGTGGTGCCGATTGCGGGGCTCGTGGCGATGTATGCCTTCGAGCTTCTGGTCGCCGTGATCCAGGCCTACGTCTTCACCATCCTCACCTGCGTCTATCTCAAGGATGCGCTGCATCCGCACCACTGAGACGCACAATTTCAGCCAGTTCCAAGCAAGGAGAAACGCAATGGAAGGCGATATCGCGGAAATGGGCAAGTTCATCGGCGTCGGCCTGACGGCCTTCGGCATGGGCGGCGCGGCTATCGGTGTGGGCACCGTCGCGGGCAACTTCCTGTCGGGTGCGCTGCGTAACCCGTCGGCGGCGCCGGGCCAGACGGCCATGCTGTTCATCGGCATCGCCTTCGCCGAGGCGCTGGGGATCTTCTCGTTCCTCGTCGCGCTGCTGCTGATGTTCGCCGTGTAAGCTCCGGC
>PUKW01000059.1 GCA_003550665.1 Paracoccaceae bacterium
ACGCGCTGCTGCTGCCCGCCCGAGAGCATGTGGGGGAACTTGCCCAGAATGTCGCGCGCCGGGGTCAGCCGCACCTCCTCGAGCGCGGCCTCGGCGCGGCGGCGGCGCTCGGCGGCGTCGCGCACGCCGTGGATGCGCAGCGGTTCGGCGAGCAGTTGCTCCACAGTCATGAAGGGCGGCAGCGCGCCATACGGGTCCTGCTGCACGAAGCCGATCGCGGCGCGGTAGCGCTGCATGGCGGCACCGCTCAGCGCGTTGAGCGAGGCGCCATCGAACCGAATGTCGCCGTCGCTGGGCCGGTTCAGGCCAAGCATGGTGCGCGCCAGCGTCGACTTGCCGCAGCCGCTCTCGCCCACGATGGCCACCGACTCGCCGCGCGCGAGCTCGAACGACACTCCGTCCACGGCATGCACCGTGCCCGCGCGCAGGAACCCCCATTTGCGCAGCGTGAAGTGCACGCGCAACCGGTCGACATGCATCAGCGCAGCGGTGGCGGTGTCCTTCATGCCGTCTCCTCCTCGAAGAGCCAGCACCGCACCCGCCGCGCCCCGTCCTCGAGTACATGCGTGCCGGGGGCGCGGCCGCAGGGGTCGAAGCGGCGCGGGCAGCGCGGCGCGAAGCGGCAGCCGGCGGGCGGATCGAGCAGATCGGGCGGCGTGCCGGGGATGTGCTCGGGCTCCTCGCGGCTGTGCAGGCGGGGCACGCTGGCCATGAGCGCACGCGCATAGGGGTGGGCGGGGCGGTCGAAGAAGGCCGCCGCCGGGCTGTCCTCAACGATCTGGCCGGCATACATGAGCGCGACGCGGTCCGCGAGTTCGCTCGACGTTCCCACGTCATGGGTGATGAGGATGAAGCTCGTCCCGGTCTCCCACTTGATGCGCTTGAGAGTGTTCATGATGCTCGCCTGGGTGAGCACGTCGAGCGCCGAGGTGGGCTCGTCGAGGATCACGAGATCGGGCTCGGTGATCAGCGCCATGGCGATCACCACGCGCTGGCGCATCCCGCCCGACAGCTCGAAGGGAAACCGGCTCATGAAATCGCGCGCCACGCCGACCTGATCGAGCGCGGCGGCGGCGCGCTCCATCGCCCGCTCGCGCGACAGGCCGCGATGGATGCGCAAGGGCTCGGCGACCTGTTCGCCGACGCGGACGACGGGGTTGAGCGCGTTCATCGCCGCCTGCATCACCGTCGAGACCCGCACCCATTGCACCTCGCGGCGAAAGCGCTCGTCGGAGAAGGGCATCACATCGGTGCCGTCGAGCTGCACCCGGCCGGAGAAATGCCCCACATTGCGCGGCAGGAGCCGCAGCAGCGCCTTGGCGAGCGAAGACTTGCCGCAACCGGACTCGCCCAGAAGCACCAGCGCCTCGCCGCGATCGAGCGCGAAGGACACCCCGTCGATCGCGCGCAACACCCCGCCCTCGGTGCGGTAATGCAGGCTCAGATCCTCGACGCGTAGCAGCGGCTCGGCCATGGTCACCTCGATCTCAGGCGCGGGTTGAAGATGCGGTCGAGCGCGAAGCCGAACAGCGCGAAGCCGAGCCCCGTCAGCATCAGCAGGATCGCCGGCGACACCACCCAGTAGTAGTAGCCGTTATAGAGCGCGCCCTCGCTCTGCGCGTCGTTGAGCACCTTGCCCCAGGTCGGCAGCACCGGATCGCCGAGCCCCAGCACCGCGAGCGACGCCTCGAGGAAGACATAGGTCGGGATCAGGGTGACGAAGGTGGGGATCAGCACGGGCAGGATGCGCGGGATCATGTAGCGCATCACGATGCGGATATTGCTGGCCCCGTAGGCGCGCGCGGCCTCGATATAGGGCGACTCGCGGATAGGCAGCAGCATCGCGCGGTACATCTTGATGGAGGCCGAGAATATGCCGAGCAGGATCACCACGCCGAGCATCAGCCAGATGCTCGTCGAGTAGAGCGTGCCCACCATCACCAGCACCGGCAGGATCGGCAGGATCATCGTCACCTCGGTGAGCCGCTGGATGATCGCATCGACCCAGCGGCCATACCACACCCCGATGGCGGCGATGATCAGCGTCGTCACGGTCGTGCCCACCGCCGCGAGAAGCCCGAAGGCCAGCGCGATCGGCGTGCCCCATAAGAGCGCCACCGAGAGGTCGCGGCGCTGGTGGTCGGTCCCGGCAAGGCCATGCACCCGGCCATAGGCGACTAGATCGGCGTCGAGCCGGGCATCCTCGTCGAAAACGATCGCATCGAGCACCAGCTCGTAGCGGCCGGGCAGCACCTCGGGCGGGCGCGCGCCCGGCTCGGCAGAGAACAGCCCGATATGCGGCACGGCGCCGAGCCGGTCCTCGAGCGCGGTGTCCTGCGAAATGGACAGCCGGTCGCCATCGGAGATGCGGTGCCCGCCCAGCGCGATCTCCTCGCCGTCCGGGCGCAGCCATGTCGCGCGCACGAAGGCCGGCCGCTCCATGCCCTCGGCGCGCAGGAAGACCGTCAGCTCGGTGGGAAAGCCGTCATAGTCATAGTCGAAGGCGAGGGGCAGACGCAGGCGCTGGCCGCCCTCGAAGGTCTCGGTTTCGGTGGCGTCGTCGTCGCGCGCGACGGTGATGGTGGGCGGGGCGTTGCCGCCCGCGATGCGGTCGGTCCAGACCGGGCTGGCATTGGCGGGGTGCATGCGCCACTGATCGCCGCCGCGCCAGGCGTCGAGGGCCTGCGCATAGGGCAGCGCGATCACCGTGTAGATCGCCACCCCCACGAGAAAGACGATGATCGCCATCCCCGCCACCGCCGACGGGTAGCGGCGCATCTGGCGCAGCCCGGCGGACCAGCGGCTCATCGCTCGCCCCCTTCGAAGCCGACGCGCACTCTCGGGTCGAGGATCGCATAGAGGAAATCGAGCAGGAACACGGTGAGTGCCAGAAGATAGGCGAAGATCACCACCCCGCCGATGATCACCGGCGTGTCGCGATGCCCGATCGCCTGGAACAGCAGCGTGCCGAGGCCGGGCCAGTTGAAGACCTGCTCGAGGATGATCGCCCCGCTCCACAGCCCGATCAGCATCAGCAGGAAGCTCGTGATGATCGGCGGCAGGGTCGGGCGCAGGATGTAGCGCCGCTCGATCATGCCCGAGGGCAGCCCCTTGGCGCGCGCCATCTCGACGTAATCCTCGCTGGAGTGGATCAGGAAGAAGGTGCGCCAGGAATAGATCGAGATGAAGATCGAGGAGATGAACATCGCCGCGACCGGCAGCACCATGTGGCGCATCACGCTGAGCGCATAGGCCCAGGGGCTTTCGGGCGGCGGCACCGCGACCATGCCCCCCGCCGGCAGGATCGGCACGATGAAGGCGAAGACGAGGATCAGGAAGATGCCGTAGAACCAGCCCGGCGCGGCGGAGCTCGGCGCAAGGCCGATCACGGTGCGGTCGGTGAGGCTGCCGTAGCGGCGCGAGAGGCCGAGGGCGGCGAAGATCGAGGCGAAGAAGACGAGCATGTTCGCCGTGCCGAAAAGCAGGATCGTCGCGGGCAGGCGCTCGGTGATGATGGCGTAGACCTGGCGCGAGCCGAGATCGGAGTGCATCTGCTCGGCGCGGCCGAGATCGAGCAGCATCGCGCGGCGCAGGTAATCGACGCTGCGCAGGATGAAGGGCTGATCGAGGTTGAGCCGCTCGCGCTCCATCTGGACGCGCCGCTCGACCATCTCGCCGCGCTCCTCGGCGGGGATTTCGGGGTCGGCGCGCACGGCCTCCGAGACGTCGGACCGGATCTGGATCTCGCGCAGCTCATCGACCTGCCCGCCCATATTGGCCACCACGATGGTCAGATACACCCCGATGAGCACCGTCACCATCAGCGCAAAGACCCGGCGCAGCACGAAAGCGCCCACGAGCTGCGCATCGCGCAGCCAGCCGCGCGGCGCGGGCGCGCGCTCCCCTGCCCTATCCTGCCCCGTCATCTCGGCCATCGGCGCCCCGTCACTGAAGTTTCTGCGTGCCCTCGGGCACCGTGGAGAAGGCGAAGGAGGCGAAGACCGGCATCGCGACGTGGCGCGAGGTCACCACCACCTCGAGGCTGTTGGCACCGCGGCCGAGCGCCGCAACATCCTCGGCCGACAGCACCACTTCCCAGTGCCCGTCGCCGCGGCTCTCGGCGGTGCCGCGCTCCATGAGAGCACCATCGCCGTCGAAAAGCAGGAACTCCGCCGCCTCGATGTCCTCGGCCGGATAGGGCGCGCCGCCCGATGTCACCGCGATGTCGAAGCGCGCATCCTCACCCTCGGCCACCATCATCGGCCCGTCGAGCTCCAGCGCCGGGATCGGCGGCTGCGTGAAATCGAGCCACTTGTCCGCCCGGTCCGGAAAATCAGCGAAATGGCGCAGAACGAGCGCGCCCTGCACCGGATAGACGGAATGCAGATAATACGGCCCGTCACCGATCTGGTAGTGCCCGCGCTCGCTGCGCCACTGCGCAATGGCGTCGTAGCGCGCCGCGATCTCCTCGGCATCGACATGTTCGCCGAGAAGCTCGGGAAATGGCAGGTGCTCTTGCTCGACCGCGCGCTCGCGCATGCGGTCGAGCACCGACATGCTCGGCCCGGAGACGAGGCTGAGCCATTCCGCCCCGAGCCGGTCGGCCTGATCGGAGGAGAAGGCGAGCTCGCCGTCCTCCTCGGCCTTGATCGCGAGCGCCATCACATGCCAGGGCAGCGTGCCCGGCGCGCGCCGCGCGACGATGGTCTCGGCGTCGGGGGTGATCTGGTCGCTGTAGACCTCGACGGTCAGCGGGTCGGTCGAGAGGATGCGCAGGCCGCGGAAATGGCGCTCGAACGATTCGAAGGCGGGGACGTGGCCCGGATCGAAGATCGGGCTGTCGGGATCGGCGCGCGAGAAGGTCAGCGCATAGGAGATCAGCATGTCGGCCGGCGACACGGTCGTGCCGTCATGCCAGCGCCGGTCGAAATAGTCGTCCTCGAAGACGATGCGCGACCGGGTGCGCGCGGTCAGGCCGTCCTCCCCGGCCTCCTCGACGCTCAGGAACCGCCCCGCCGACTCGTCCCAGGCGATCCAGGCATCATCAGGCACCGCGATCTCGTCCTCTTGCTCCAGCGTCAGCCAGTCGAGGGTGCGCGACACCGGCGCGCCCGTCTCCACGGTCAGCTCGGCCTCTGCGATGCGCTGCGGGCGGTAAAGCCCGGTGAACGGGTCGGGCATGAAGGCCGAATCCTCGATGGCGCGCACCACCATGCGATCGAAGAGCCAGTTGGTGCCCGCGACCGGGTTCCATGGCTCGGTCAGGACGCTCGGCATCGCGAAGCGCGCCTCGCCGCCGGGCGCGTCGCCGCGATGCACCGTCAGTGGCCAGAGCTGCGAGCCGCGCACGCCCCCGGCGAGATCGACCGAGACCCCGAGATCCGCCGATCGCGGCCCGACCTGGATCTGATCCACCAGCCAGACCCGCGTCGAGTCGCGCATCGACAGATCGAGCGCGCGCGCCATCATCTCGGCACGCTCCTCGAGATCGCCGTAGTCGCCGCGGCTGAGGCGTTCGGAGATCTCGTCGAATTCGGGCGCGGGATCATAGGCCTGCCAGAGCGGTTCGGCGCGCCCGCGCGGTGTATAGTAGAAGTCGAAATTGGTCGCGGTGTCGCGGCTGACGACCGTCGACACCCAGCTGCCGGTATAGACATGCCACTGTCCCGCCTCCGGATCGCCGCCGATCCAGATGCGCGAGGATTCCTCGGCGTCGCGATACATCCGCTCGACGGCGAATCCGATATCCTCGAGGCGGTTGGCCACGTAGTCGCCGACC
Source organism: Paracoccaceae bacterium (assembly GCA_003550665.1). Lineage (GTDB taxonomy): Bacteria > Pseudomonadota > Alphaproteobacteria > Rhodobacterales > Rhodobacteraceae > Alkalilacustris. Next base: position 5,780 of record PUKW01000059.1, read on the forward strand.
TGGCGGCGGATGTCGTCATTGCGGATCAGCACCCGCAGCGTCACCGGCGCACCCTCGTAATGCCAGCGCCCGCCCCGCTTCTCGGCGCCGAGCGCCTCCATCTCGCGGCCGATGACCTCCTCGGCACGGCGCCGGTCGGGCTGATAGCGCAGCTCGATCTCGCGCGCCTCGCCGGCGAGGGCGGCATAATCGGGGGTTGCCGTTCCGACCACCATGTATCGCGGCCGCGCGAGCCCGCCATAGATCTCCTCGGCGATGTGACGTCGGTCGACGAGCCAGTTCATCGCCTCGCGAATCTCGGGGATGTTGAAGGGGTTGAGCTCGCCGCTCTCGAATTCCGGGCCGGAGGGGTTGAAGGTCAGCTCGACGGAGGAGCCGTAGGACAGGTCATGCTCGATACGCTCCGACTCGCGGATGCGCTGGAAGATGGTCTGGTTGGTGATGCCCTGCGCGAAGAGCTGGTAGCTGCCGTCCTCGATGAGCCCGGCGACCTTGCCGACATCGGGCTCGGTGGCGAAAACGATCTCGTCGAGCAGCCCGCCGCGGCGATCGCCGGCGTCGAATTCGGGCGCCGCCATGATCTCGTCATCGGCGAGCGCCGCCCCGGCGGCGCCGAGGATACAGGCCGTGGCGACGGCCACCGCGCGCAGGCTCCGTTCGGGTAACTTGAGAATCGGGATCAAGGGCAGCTCCGTTCGGGCTCCTGCTCGCGGTCATGTTGCGTGCCGTCATGCCGCGCAGCAGCACGCCCGTGTCACCGCGAGAGCCTAGGCAGGCAATCCGCACATGACAATAGCCATTGCCCCACCCCACACGCCCAAGTGAGAATGGCGCAGCGTTCTGGATGCCGGTGCCGATGTCTCAAGGTTCCGGGCCCGGGGACGATGCCCTGCGCTCATTCCGCGAGCCTGACCTGCAGTCCCGGGGCATCTTCATCGTCATCATCCTCGCAGCGGCTCTGGATGCCGCTGTTGCCGCCAAAGTCAACGGTCTGGGAGACGAAACGCAGGCAGCGTTCATTGTTGGATGCGCCGCCCCTGTAGCGGACGTCGCCTGTCGGCGCGTAGATCACGCCGCCCAATTGCCCCTCCGCATTCCCCGCGAGCCGGTGGGTCAGTCGCCCCGGGCCCTCCGGATCGAAGTAAAAGAGCATGTCGCCCAGGCCCTCCGCGCCGCCCTGCAGGTCCAGATCTCCACCATTGATCTTGAAATCGATATCGCCGAGCAGGACGATGGTAACACTTTCGCCGGTAATCCCACCCTTATTTTCTCCAAAGTTAGCCGAAAACTCCGTATCCACGTAATGAACACCCTCCTCGAAATGGACTGTTCCGTCCGGATTTCGAAGGCTGATTCCCCCGCAGTGGCGCCCCGGCGTGAAGGTGGAGCCGCGACGCTCTCCGGTGCAGTTGCCCGGCGCGTCGCGGGCGAGATTCCGGAATCTCTCGTCGTTCTCGTAAGGGTCCGGAAGGCTGCTGGCGCCGGTTATCGCGTCGCCGCATTCCAGATCAAGGCTGCCGCTGACGCGGCCCGGGGTGTAGGCGCAGCTGGCGCCGAGATTGGCGTTGCCCCCGGCGTGGATGGCATCCGGGGTACGTGAATTCGAATAGATCGAGCAATTCTCGAAATCGCCGACGGGAGTGCCCTGGAATCGCACGGCTTGGTTCGCGTCCCGGTCGAGCGCATGGACACATGGCGGCGACGGGGTCGTGTCGAGCTCGGCCACCGCCGTCGCGCGGATCTTGCCATCGCGGCCGTCGCGGCCGAGTATAGCCTGCAGCACCGAGAAGAAGATGTCCGGCCGATCCTCTGCAAGCGTCACGCGGTAACGGCGGTGGTTTCCGCTGCTCTCGGTCGTGAGTGTGCAATCCTCATCGGCGCCGCGGAAATTTCGCTTGAATCGCGCCTCATCGAGAATGATCTCGTCGCAGCTTTCGCTGCCGCTCTCGAGAGCGGCGGTGAAGGCGGCCATGTCGGCGGCGTTTTGAAGCCGGCGCTCCGTGGAATACCACAGCCCCACATCCACCGCGAGGCCGATGCCACCAATGACGATCGGCATGGCGAGCGCGACAAGGACCGCCGCGGCGCCCGAGGTGTCCGAGGCAAGGCGCGAGACGGTGCGGTGCATGCACGGGGAGGAGTATGGCATCGTGGTGGCTCCCCGGGTTGCTCGCTCGGCCGTGCAAGCCGCTGTTCAGATCGCGGCGGGGCTGATCTCAACAGCTAAAGGTGCAGAAAGTGTGAATCGCGACGCGGTGATCTTGACCTCGAAGGCCCGCCTGTGCGTGCGGCCGCCGCATGGCTTCGGGGTATGCGGGGAGCAAACTGACCGCGTTTCGGACGCAAAACGCGAAAGCGGATGTGAAAACCCTTGACGACCCCGAAGCCGAAACATACGGCTCACGGTGCTTCGGCGAGTTGGCGGAGTGGTTACGCAGCGGATTGCAAATCCGTGTACGCGGGTTCGAATCCCGCACTCGCCTCAAGAACTTAGCAGGATCGAGCCGACCGAGTTTGCACAAGAGTTTGCACATTCGCGGTCTGTTTCCGTTCTGTCCCGCGACTCACTTCTGCTTCCCCTGGGCCTCTTTCGCGCGCGCCTTATGGCGGGCTGCGCCCGCGTAGTGCGCCACCATCGCGCGGCTCGTGTGGCCGGTCACCGCCTGAATCAGCTCGTCGCTGCACCCTAGGGCCGCGAGCTCGGCCGCAGCTGCATGGCGCAGGCCGTGCAGATCGTAGGCCTCAGCGCCGATCTGCTTTCTTACCTGCATGGCAGCGTGCGCCGCTTGGCGATATGACAGCGGCCGCCCTGCCCGCCCCGTGACGATCGTCAGCCCATCGCGCGGCGTATCGCTGAGCAGTGATGCGAGGCGGGCCGTGAGCGGCACCCAGAGCGGCTTGCGGGTCTTGCCCTGTCGAGCATGGATCCCTCCATCCTCGAGGTGATCCCATCGCATCCGCAACACGTCCCCGATCCTCTGCCCGGTCCCGAGGCAGAGCTCGAAGATCAGGAGAGCGCGCCCGTCGGCCGCTTGGCGGTAGGCATCGATCATATCCTGCGGCCATGGCTGGCGCGGCTCGGCACGGCTCTTGAGCAGCGGCACGCCGTGCGCGGGGTTGTCCTCGCGCCAGCCCTCGTCGCGCGCATGTTCGAACAGCACCTTGAGCACCTGGATGCAGTAGTTCGCGAAACGCACTGACGTGGCGTTCGAGTCGCGCAGGCGCACGACGTCCTTGCGCTGCATGCGGTGCGCCGGCAGCGTGCCGAGGCGGTCCTCGATGAAGGTCAGAACCTTGTCATAATCCTGCCGCGTGCGGGGGGCGAGCTTGGTGAAGCGATGGCTGCGGCGGTAGCTGCCGATCAGAGCCGTGAAGCTGCGGCCTGGCGGTGGCGGTGGCGGGCCGTTCAGGATCCGGGCGTATTCCGCCGCGAACTCCGGCGTGCCTGGCTCGCTATGGATCCGCACAGTCTGCCAGCCGCGGCGCACGAAGTAGAGATACAGGCCGCCCTTGCGGCGCTGGACGTATGCCGGCAGGGTGCGCTTCATCGCTTCATGTCCACCAGATCAAACGGATCCGTCCGAGTAGGCTGACCACCGATCTCGATGTCAAGTTCCCCGTCCGCGTTGATGCGCGCCCGTGTCACCGGCACGCCCTGCTTGTGCAGCTTGGCGAGCAGCTCGGCCAGACGGGCTGGCGTGAACGGGCGGGAAGGGGTCATCTGCTAACCTCGTCATAGTCCCCCGGCCGCTCGAACTTCCGGCGGCATGGCGGCAACCAGTGGAACTGGTGGCGCGTGCTGCATGATCCGCAACCGCTTCTGCCAGACGAACCAGCAATACGCCGTCGCCGTGCTCCCCTTTTCGGAGAGCTTGCCTTTGTGCATCACTACGCGCTCGGTGAACTGCAGGATCTGGCTCGGCGGTCGGCGGCTGAACAGACGCTCGTGCCGGCCGACGCCCTCGAGGAATGCGGCACGTACGATCATGGCCACGCCCTCGGTGCTCGTGTCGAGCGCGCGCTCGATGAACTGCTCGGCGAGCCGGAAGGGCGGGTTCGTGATCGTCCAGGCGACAGGCTTCGGCGCCGGGCCGAACAGGTAATCCTGCACCGGGTAGCCGGCACCGTAGTCGAACACGTCGGCCGCCTCAACCTCGGCGAAATATTCCTCGAGTACGCGCGCCATGTGGCCGCGGTTCGCGGCGGTCTTCTCTGCCAACTCGGCCGTGAGAAGATCACCCAGCACTTCGGCGGGGGCGCGTTGATGCTGGATCGCCGCGCGCATCACGTCATCAAAGGCGCTGCGCATGCCGGCGAGGTTCA
>PUKW01000310.1 GCA_003550665.1 Paracoccaceae bacterium
CCTCGCCTATCTGCTCGCGCTCGCCATCGTCGCGCTGCCGGTGATGATGCTTGAGGTCGCCGCCGGGCGGATGCGCCAGGGCAGCGTGGTGACGACCTATCGCGGGGTCACCCGGTTCGGGGCGATCTATGGCTGGGCGGTCGTGCTGCTCACGGTGATCATCACGAGCTATTACCTCGTCATCACCGGCTGGACGCTGGGCTACACCGTCGATGCCGTCCGCCTGAGCGTGGGCGAGTTCTCCGAGTTCACGGCGGGCTACAACTCGGTGTGGTACTTCGCCGCCGTCACCGGGCTGGCCTGGATCGTGCTGCTGCGCGGCGTCGCGGCAATCGAGACCTTCTCCAAGGTGCTGATGCCGCTTCTGGCGCTCTTGATCGCGGGGCTCGTGGGCTTTGCCGCCACGCTGCCGGGCTGGGCCGAGGCGCGCGCGTTCATGTTCTCCTGGGAGCCCGGCGCGCTGGCCAATCCGACGCTGTGGTTCTTCGCCTTCGGGCAGGCCTTCTATACGCTGGCCGTCGGGCAGGGCTACCTCGTTACCTACGGCAGCTACATCCCGCGCAAGACCAACGTGCCGCGCGCTGCGCTCATCGTGGCAGCGACCGAAACATCGATCGCGCTGCTCGCCGGGTGGATGATCTTTCCCTTCGTGTTCACCCACGGCCTCGACCCCGGCGCGGGCTCGGAGCTGGCCTTCTCGACCCTGCCCATCGTCTTCGACGACATGGCGGCGGGATGGCTGCTGGCGATCACCTTCTTCTTCATGTTCTTCGCCGCCGCCTTCTCGAGCTGTCTTGCGGGGCTCAAGGTCATCATCGCCGCCGTCGAGGAGGAGCTCGGGCTGAGCCATGCGCGCGCGGTCGCGGCGGTGGGGCTGTTGATGCTGGGGCTCGGCCTGCCCTCGGCGTTGAGCTTCACACCCGTGGAGCTGACCGTCGCGGGGATGCCGTTTCTCGACTTCATGGACCAGTTCGGCGGCACCAACATCGTCGTGGCCTCGGGCGTGATCGGGGCGGGGCTGTTGTGCTGGGTGCTGCCACCGGGCAAGGTGTGGTATGCGCTGGGAGCGAAGAGCCGCTGGTGGACCTGGCGCATCTTCATCGTGGGGCGCGCCCTGCCCTTCGCGGCGGCGGGCTTTCTTGTCTGGCGGCTGATCGCGGGGGGCGGATGACGGAGCGGCTCGAACTTCTGCGCGGGGTGGTGCATCCGTGGCACCACGACCATTTCGGACACATGAACGTGCGCCACTACGCGCCCTTCTTCGACGATGCGAGCTACCACATGTGGACGCGCATCGGCCTGCCCTATTCGGTGATGCAGGCCGAGCACGGGGTGCACTGCGTCTCGGCGCAGGCCACGACGCGCTTCGTGCGCGAGCTCCCCGCGGGCGATCTCATCGTCATCGACGGCGCGGTGACCCGGATCGGCACCAAGAGCACGACCTTCCATCTGCGCCTGCACCATGCCGACACCGGCACGCTGCATGCGAGCTACGATCTCGTCGAGGTGTTCTTCGACCCGGTCGCGCGCGCCTCGGCGCCGATGCCCGACGCGGTGCGCGCGCGGCTCGAGGCGCATCTTCTGCCCGATACCAGCGGCTGAGGCGCACGGCGCTTGCGGTGGGCGCGCATTCGCGGCACAGCGGGCGCATGAGCGATTTCACCGCCGCCGCCCGCGCCGCCACATGGGAGATGCGCGCCCTGTTCGCGCCCACGCCGCTGGGGCGCAACGCCTTCCTGTCGGACCGCTTCGGCGCCGAGATCCTGCTCAAGCGCGAGGATCTCACCCCGGTGCGCTCCTACAAGATCCGCGGCGCCTTCAACGCGATGCGCAAGCGCCGCGCGGCCGACCCGGATCAACGCAGCTTCGTCTGCGCCAGCGCGGGTAACCACGCCCAAGGGGTGGCCTTCGCCTGCCGCCATTTCGGCGTGCGCGGCACCGTTTTCATGCCGGTGACCACACCGCAGCAGAAGATCGACAAGACCGCGAGCTTCGGCGGCGACGCCATCGATATCCGCATGACCGGCGACTATTTCGACCAGACGCTCGCCGCCGCGCAGGCGTTCTGCGCCGAAAGCGGCGGCCATTTCCTGTCGCCCTTCGACGACCCCGACGTGATCGAGGGGCAGGCCAGCGTCGGTGTCGAGATGCTCGAGCAGATGGACGCGCCGCCCGATCTCGTCATCCTGCCGGTGGGCGGGGGCGGGCTCGCGGCGGGGGTGACCGCCTATATGCGCGCGGTCAGCCCCGCCACCGAATTTCGATTCGTCGAGCCGGAGGGCGGGGCGAGCTTTGCCGCCGCGCTCACCGCCGGGGTGCCGCAGACCCTCGCGCGGGTCGACAGCTTCGTCGACGGCGCCGCGGTCGCGCGAATCGGTGACGCCCCCTTCGCACGGCTGCGCGGCACCGACCCCGCGCATGTGTTGAGCGCGCCGGAAAACCGCATCTGCATCACCATGCTCGAGATGCTCAACACCGAAGGGATCGTGCTGGAGCCGGCCGGGGCGCTGTCGGTGGATGCGCTGGCCGACCTCGCTGGGGCGCTTGCGGGGCGCCGGGTCGTGTGCGTGACCTCGGGCGGCAATTTCGACTTCGAGCGGCTGCCCGATGTCAAGGAACGCGCGATGCGCGAATCGGAGCTCAAGAAGTATTTCGTCCTGCGCCTGCCCCAGCGCCCGGGCGCGTTGCGCGACTTTCTCGAGATGCTCGGCCCCGAGGACGACATCGCGCGGTTCGAGTATCTCAAGAAATCGGCGCGCAATTTCGGCTCGGTACTGATCGGCATCGAGACCCGCGAGCGCGACAGCTTCGCCGCGCTTTTCGCGCGCCTCGACGCGGCCGGCTACATCTACCGCGACATCACGGATGACGTCACGCTGGGCGAATTCCTGATCTGAACGGTTTCAATCGCTGCGACCAAGCCCCGCGAGCAGGATGCGCCGCGACTCGTCATAGCACTCGAGCAGCGCGTCCAGATCGACGGGCTCGCCCCGCGCGGCGCGCTCCGTGCCCTGGTCGCACAGCCGCCCGAGTTCGTGCATTCCAAGGTTGAGCACCGTGCCCTTGAGGAAATGCAGGTCCGCATCCATCGTGGACGGGTCCGGCGCATGGCGGAGCTTTTCGGCGACCTCGGCCACCTCGTCGAGAAAGAGCGTCACGACCGCCTCGAAATCGGCGTCCCCGATTTCGGTTCGCAGCTGCGCGACACGATCCCAATCCACCATGAAGTGCTCCGGTCCAAACCGTTCCAACCCCGCACGGTAGGTGACGGGCCTTAACAAGCGGTGATCTTCGGCACCAGAGCTCAGCGTAAAGTTGAGTGACTCCAGAAGAATTTTAACCTTCACGCGGCGTTAATCCGGCGATGCGATGCGTTATCGCGACGAGATCCGGAGGTGAGCTTGCAACCCGTCGACACCGAGAAGCTCAAGACCGCCGCGGCGGCGCAGGCCGAGCTTACGCTGCGCCACGTTCTCGTCGTTGATGACAGCGGCGCTCAGCGGCGCACCGCCGCAGCCGCGCTCGCCGCATGGGGCTATGGCGTGCTGGAGGCCGAATCGGGCGAAGCCGCGCTGCGGATCTGCGAGGAGACCCCGATCGACCTGATCCTGTCGGACTGGATGATGCCGGGCATGGACGGGCCGGATTTCTGCCGCGCCTTCCGCGCGCTCGATCGCGACAGCTACGGGTATTTCATCCTGCTGACCTCCAAGAGCGGCACGGACGAGATCGCACACGGGCTCGACGCCGGCGCCGACGACTTCCTCACCAAGCCCGTCAATCCCGAGGAGTTGCGCGCGCGCATCCATGCCGGCGAGCGTGTCCTGCGCATGGAGAGCGAACTCAAGCACAAGAATACCCTGCTCAGCGACACGCTCGACGAGTTGCAGAAGCTCTATGACGCGCTCGAGCGCGACCTCGCCCAGGCGCGCGAGTTGCAGCAATCCCTGCTCAGCGAGCAGTATCGCCGCCTGCCCGGGGCGCATGTCTCGCTGCTGCTGCACCCGAGCGGCCATCTCGGCGGCGACCTTGTCGGCTACTTCCCCATCAGTGCCACGCATGTGGGGCTGTTCGCCCTCGACGTCTCCGGACACGGGGTCAACTCCGCGCTGATGACCGCGCGCCTCGCGGGGATGTTGTCGGGCGGCACGCCCGAGCGCAATATCGCGCTGTTCACCGCGCCGGATGGCTCGACCGCGGCGCGCCCTCCCGGCGAGGTTCTCGGACGCATGAACCGCCTTCTGCTCGAGGAGATCCGCACCGACCTCTACTTCACGATCGTCCTCGCCGACGTGGATCTCGAGAACGGGCATGCGCGCATGGTGCAGGCCGGGCATCCCCACCCGGCGCTGCAGCGCCACGACGGCAGCATCGAGCTGATCGGTGGCGGCGGGCTGCCGGTCGGGCTGGTGCCCGACGCCCGATGGGAGGAGGTATCGCTGCAGCTGCATCCGGGCGACCGGTTCCTGCTGCTGTCCGACGGGATCACCGAATGCGCCGCGCCCGACGGCACCCAGTTCGGCGAGGACGGCCTGCGCGGCCTCATGCACGAGCTGCGCGGCCTGCGCGACAGGGCCTTCAACGAGACCCTGCTCGATGCGCTGCGCCGCTTCTCGGGCCGGGCGGAATTCGACGACGACGTCTCCTGCGTCCTGCTTGAATTCGATCGCGAAGCGGGCTGAACGGTCTCAGAGCGCGCCGCGTTCATTCGCATTCACGTGCAACCCTCAAACCTCTTGAAATCGCATGTCCGAGGAGTGCGAAACCGGTCTCCACTTCTGCGCGAGATGCTCTAGCCGCGCAACCGGCGCAGGAAATGCCGGTCCCCGTCATTGCCCAGCCGCTCGATCGCCTCATCCAGCACGAGCCAGCACGCCCGGTGATGCGGCTCGCGCACCGGAGCGAGGACGCGCGTCGGCCGCGCGAGAAACACCGTGCAGAGCTTCTCGGCCCAGAGCGCGTATTCGGGCATGTAGGTGAAGCGGCGAAACACCCCGAGCCGGCGCGGCGCCGCGATTCCCCAGCCCGTCTCCTCCAGCACCTCCCGGTGCAGCGCCTGCAGCGGCGATTCGTGCGCGTCGATCCCGCCGCCGGGCAATTGCAACTCCACCACCGGCGCCGACTGCACCGTCAGCAGAACCCGTTCGCCGCGCATCAGGATCGCGTAAACGCCTGCGCGGCGGCGATAATCCTTTGCGCGCCGTGGCGGCGTCCCGAAGCGTCGTATCATTTTCTGCCCGCTCGCTTGCCCTTGGCCCCGGCCGCACGCTCCATATATGGGGTGCAAGGCGACGCAATACGTCCGCCCGAACGCGCACTCAAGACCAAGGTCAAGCATGTCAATCGGCTCGAAGATCGCCTGGGACGACACCGTCCTGCCCTTTCAGCTCGACCGCTCGGATATCCGCGGCCGCGTCGCGCGCCTTGACGGGGTGCTCGACAAAGTGCTCGGCCAGCACGCCTATCCGCCGGTGATCGAGCATCTCGTCGCCGAAGCGGCGATGATCACCGCGCTGATCGGCCAGACCGTCAAGCTGCGCTGGAAGCTCTCGCTTCAGGTCCGCGGCGACGGGCCGGTGCGGCTCATCGCGACCGATTTCTTCGCCCCCGCCGAGGATGGCGCCCCGGCGCATCTGCGCGCTTATGCGGGCTTCGACGCCAATGCGCTCGCCGAGCACCGCGATCCTTTCGCGCAGCTCGGGCGCGGGCATTTCGCGATCACCATCGACCAGGGGCCCGGCAACACCCCCTATCAGGGCATCACCCCGATCGCGGGCGATGCGCTCACCGATTGCGCCGAGACCTATTTCGCGCAGTCCGAACAGCTGCCCACGCGCTTCGCGCTGAGCTTCGGCCGTGCGCAGGTGCCGGGCGGGCGCGAACAGTGGCGGGCGGGCGGCATCATGCTCCAGCAGATGCCCAAGGCCCCGCCGCGCATGGCGGGCGGCGGATCGGGCGAGGACGGGCTTCTCACCGCGTCGGACATGCTCGACGATCACGACCACGAGCACTGGGAGCGCACCAACATGCTGCTCGACACGGTCGAGCAGACCGAGCTCATCGGCCCGCAGTTGCTGCCCACCGAGCTTCTGGTGCGGCTCTTTCACGAGGAGACGCCGCGCGTGTTCGACACCCAGCCGGTCAAGTTCGGCTGCTCCTGCGCGCCCGAAAAGGTGCGCGACGTGCTCGCCGCCTACGACCCCGCGCAGATCGCCGAGATGACCACCGATGCGGGCACGGTGACCGCCGACTGCCAGTTCTGCGGTGCGCATTACACGTTCGATCCGGCGACGCTCGGGACCGGGGGCGATGCGCGATCCTGATCCCCTCGCGCGCGTCATCGCCGCGCTCGAGCGGGCCGCACCGGAGTCGTCGGATTACGACCTGTCGCCGGATCTGCGGCGACGCAACGCGCGCGATCTGCGCCCCGCCGCCGTTCTGATCGCGGTGCAGGACGGGCCAGCGGGCGCGTCGGTGCTGCTGACCAAGCGCTCCTCGCGGCTGGCGCATCACCCGGGCCAGATCGCCCTGCCGGGTGGCAAGCCCGAACCCGGCGATGCCGGGCTCGCGGCGTCGGCGCTGCGCGAGGCGCAGGAGGAGATTGGGCTCGATCCGGGGAATGTCGAGCTGCTCGGCCAGCTTGCGGCGCATGAGACGGTGACGGGGTTTCACGTCACGCCGGTGCTCGGCCGGGTGCGCGCGCCGTTCGTGCCGGTGCCCGAGGCCGGCGAGGTGGACGAGGTCTTTACCGTGCCGCTGGCGCATCTTGCCGATCTGTCGCGCTACCGCACCGAGCGGCGGCGCTGGCTCGGGCAGTGGCGCGCCTACGAGGTGGTTCCCTACGGCCCCTATTATATCTGGGGCGCGACGGCGCGGATCCTGCGCGGGCTGGCAGAGCGGATGGCGCGATGCGGGTGAGCGGCGCGTGGATGGCGCGCCCGGCCACGCAGGCGGTCTGCGCCGCTCTCACCGGGGCGGGGCATCAGGCGCTCTTCGTGGGCGGCTGCGTGCGCAACGCGCTGCTCGGCGTGCCCGTCACCGATGTCGATATCGCCACCGAGGCGCGCCCCGAGCGGGTCAGCGCGCTCGCCGAGGCCGCCGGGCTGCGCGCCGTGCCCACCGGCGCGGAGCACGGCACCATCACCGTCGTTTCGGACGGTATCGCGCATGAGATCACGACCTTTCGCCGCGATGTCGAGACCGATGGCCGCCGCGCCGTGATCGCCTATGCCGACGACATGCGCGACGATGCGCGCCGGCGCGATTTTACCATGAACGCCCTCTATGCGCGCCCCGACGGCACGGTGATCGACCCGCTCGAGACCGGCCTCGCCGATCTGCAGGCGCGCCGGCTGCGCTTCGTGGGCACGGCGCGAAACCGCATCCGCGAGGATTACCTGCGCATCCTGCGCTTCTTTCGCTTCCATGCCTGGTATGGCGACGATGCCGAGGGGCCGGACCCCGACGCGCTCGCCGCCTGCGCCGAGCTGGCCGAGGGGCTCGAGCGGCTCTCGCGCGAGCGCATCGGCGCGGAGACGGCCAAGCTGCTCGCCGCGCCCGACCCGGCGCCGAGCGTCGCGATCATGGCGCGCATCGGGGTGCTCGGCCGTATCCTGCCCGGCGCGGACGCCGCCGCGCTCGCCCCGCTCGTGCATCTCGAAGCCGAGGCCGGCATCGCGCCAGACTGGCGCCGCCGGCTCGCCTGCATCGGCGGTCAGGCGCCGGGCAAGCGGCTGCGGCTGTCGCGCGATGCGGCGCAGCGCGTCGAGCGGCTGCATGCTGCGGTGGCGTCCGGGGACGCGGCAGGCGCGCTCGGCTATCGCCACGGCGACGAGCTGGGGCGCGACGCGCTGCTGCTGCGCGCGGCGCTGACCGGCGCGCCGATGCCCGAGGGCTGGGCGGCGGCCCTCGCGCGTGGGGCGGCGGCGGAGTTTCCGGTGCGCGCGCGCGACCTGATGCCCGACCACCAGGGCCCCGCCCTGGGCCGCAGGCTCGCCGAGCTCGAGGCGCACTGGATCGCCTCGGATTTCACGCTGACGCGCGACGCGCTTTTGGGTTGACCCCCGCACGCGCAGTTGCCACCCAGCGGCGCATCGACCGACAGGAGCCATCACGATGCCCGTCGAGGTCTTTCTCGCGCTGGTGGCGCTGATCTTCGCGGCCGCCTGGACACCGGGGCCGAACAACGCGCTCGTGGCGAGTTCGGCGGTCAATTTCGGACTGCGCCGCACCGTGCCGCACATGCTGGGGATCACGCTCGGCTTTCCGGTGATGATCCTGCTGGTGGGGCTGTTCCTGGGCGAGCTGTTCCAGACCAGCGCACTGCTGCGCGAGGCGGTGCGCTGGGGCGGCGCGGGGCTCTTGCTGTGGGTGGCGTGGTCGGTCGCGCGCACCGGCGGGATCGGCTTCGGCGTCGAGCGTGCGCGCCCCTTCAGCTTCATCGAGGCCGCCGCGTTCCAGTGGGTCAACCCCAAGGGCTGGGCGATGGCGGTCGCGATCACGGCGCAGTTCATCGACCCGGCCGCGCCCTGGGCGAGCGCGGGGGTCGTGGCGCTTGTGTCGGTGGCGGCGGGGCTGACCTCGTCACTGGCCTGGGCGCTGGCCGGGCGCGCGATCACCCGCTGGCTGTCGACGGGGCGGCGGTTGCGGCTGTTCAACTTCGCCATGGGCGCGCTGATCGGGCTGATGGTGATCTTCGTCGTGGTCAGCTGAGGGTGCTGTTCGACCCGCTCTATGCCTTCGTCTTCGCCGGGCTGTTCTCGCCGGGGCCGAATGTGATCCTCGTGACCTCCTCGGGCGCGCGCTTCGGGCTGCGCCGCACCCTGCCACATATCGCGGGGATCGTGGTGGGCGTGGGCGTGACCTCGGGGCTCACCGCGCTCGGGGTGGGCGCGCTCCTGATGTCGATGCCGGGGCTGACCTTCGCGCTGCGGCTCGCGGCGGCAGGGTGGATCCTGTGGATGGCCTGGGTGCTGTTCATGTCCACGCGCCGGCCGCAGGTGGCAGCGCACGCCCGACCGATGCGATTCCACGAGGCGGTGCTGTTTCAATGGGTCACCCCCAAGGTCTGGGCGATCGCGCTCGCCGCCGCGTCGGGCTACGCCGCCGGGCTGCCGCCAATGCAGGAGGCCGCGCGGCTCGCCGCGGCGTTCTCGGGGATCAATCTCTTCGTGTGCTTCTTTTGGACGCTGGCGGGCACGGCGCTGGCCTGGCTTCTGACGACACCGGCGCGCTGGCGGGCCTTCACCACGGTGATGGCCGCCCTTCTCGCCGCGTCGGCGGGAATGGTTTTCCTCTGAGCGCTTCGCCGCTAGATTGCGCCGCAACGCCGTGAAAGGCCTTTCCCGTGTCCCGTTTCTTCGCGTTCTTCGAGCGCCTCGTCGATCCCTATGTGCCCTACGCAGAGCCCGACGCGCCGCCGCGCCGGCTCTGGCCGTTCCTGCGCCAGTACATGGGGCCGTTTCGCGGGGTGTTCATCGCGGCGGGCATCGGCTCGGTGATGGTCGCGGCGATCGAGGTCGGGCTGATCTGGTATCTCGGCCGGCTCGTCGATGTTCTCGGCAGCGCCGGGCGCGAGGATTTCCTGGCCGATCACGGGCTCGAGCTGATGCTCGCGGCGGTGTTCATCCTCGTGCTGCGCCCGCTCATCGAGACCGTGGCGGTGGCGTTTCTCAACAACGCCATCATGCCCAATTTCGGCACCATCATCCGCTGGCGCGCGCATCGCCACGTGATGCGCCAGCCCGTGGGCTGGTTCGAGAACGACTTTGCCGGGCGCATCGCCAACCGCATCATGCAGACCCCGCCCGCCGCCGGCGAGGCGGTCTTTCAGGTCTTCGACGCGATCAGCTTCGCGCTGGCCTATGTGATCCTCGCGGGGCTGCTGCTGTCGCAATCCGACCCGCGGCTGGTGATCCCGCTGATCATCTGGATCGGGCTCTATGCCTGGCTCGTGCGCTGGACGACGAAGCGCGTCACCCCCGCCTCCAAGGCCGCCGCCGATGCGCGCTC
>PUKW01000216.1 GCA_003550665.1 Paracoccaceae bacterium
GCTTTTCCAAGGAGCACCGCGATCTCAACATCAAGCGCATCGGCTATGTCGCGAGCGAGATCACCAAGAATGGCGGTATCGCGATCTGCGCGCCGATCGCGCCCTACACCGCCACGCGGCGCACAGTGCGCGAGATGATCGAGGCGTATGGCGCCTTTGTCGAGGTGCATGTCGCCACCTCGCTGGAGGAGTGCGAGCGCCGCGACCGAAAGGGGCTCTACAAGCTCGCCCGCGCGGGCAAGATCAAGGAGTTCACGGGCATCTCGGACCCCTACGAGGAGCCCGCCGAGCCCGAGCTGCGCGTCGATACCGAGGGGCTCGAGGTCGACTACTGCGCGCAGCAGGTGGTGCTCAAGCTCGAGCAGATGGGGCTCATCGCGGCGTGAGCGCGCGGATGTGATCTCGCGCAAGGCGGATGGCGCGATTCGTGGCATGGTGGGCGCGACCGACCGGAGAGACCACGATGCGCCGCCTGCTGTTCGCCCTGTTCGCGCTCCTCACCGCTTTGCCCCTGCGCGCCGAGGAGGCACATTTCACGCTGGGCGGCGATGTCTTCGCCGCCGGCGCGCGCATCGCGCATGACGCCGCGGATGCGGGCAGCCTCTTCATGATCGGCGAGACGGTCCGCCAGGACGCCGAAATCGCGGGCAGCGCGCATCTCGCCGGGCGGCGCGTGGTCCTCGCCCAGCCGGTGGGCGGCAGCGTCTATGCGGCGGGGTTCGACGTGACGCTGGGCGATGCGGTGGCCGGGGATGCGACGCTGGCGGGCTACGCGGTGACCATCGATGGCGCCGTGAGCGGGGCGCTGCGGGTTCTGGGCGCGCGGGTCGACATCGCCGCGCCGGTCGGGGCGAGC
The DNA here is from genome assembly GCA_003550665.1 of Paracoccaceae bacterium. Taxonomy (GTDB): domain Bacteria; phylum Pseudomonadota; class Alphaproteobacteria; order Rhodobacterales; family Rhodobacteraceae; genus Alkalilacustris. Next base: position 857 of record PUKW01000216.1, read on the forward strand.
GCGCTGATCCGGGGCGAGCGGGTGCGGCTCGACGCGCCGATCGCGGGTGACGCCGCGATCGCGACGGACCGGCTGGAATTCGGCGACGGCGCGCGCATCGACGGCACCCTGCGGCTCTACAGCAACGATCACGACGCCATCGAGCTGCCCGAGTCGGTGATCGCCGCCGACAGGGTCGAGCGGCTGGAGCGCGCCGAGTGGGACGGGGTCGGCCGGCCCGATGTCATGCCGCTGCGCTGGTGGCACGCGCTCGGCGGCTTTCTCGGCGGGGTCGTGGTGGTCGCCCTTCTCGCCGCCCTCGTTGCCGCGGTGGCGCCGAAGACGCTTGCGGCGATGCGCCGCCGGGTGCTGGCGCGCCCCTTCGCGACGCTGGGCTACGGCTTTCTCGCGCTCTCGGCGCTGATCGGCATGGCGGTGATGCTCGCGCTCACGCTGGTGGGGATCTTCGTCAGCCCCGCCGCGCTCGCGCTCGCGGCGCTGACGGGCTTCGCCGGCTACGTCATCGGCGCCTACAGCTTAGGCGCCGGGCTCCTGATCGCCATCGGGCGCGGCGAGCCCTCCACCCTCGGCGCGCGGGTGCTGGCGGCCTTCACGGGCGCGCTTGCAGCCGGGCTGATCGCGCTCATCCCGATCCTCGGCTGGCTCTTCGTGCTCGCGGTCGCCCTGGCCGGGGCGGGGGCGCTGGTGCTGGCGATGCTGCGCCCGGCCTTCTTCGCAGCAGACCCGCTTTAGCCGAACCGCTCTAGCGCAGGATCGGCTCGAGCGGGTCATAGAGCAGCCCCTCCCCCCAGGCCACCCGCGGCAGGCTGTCGGGCTTGAAGCGCAGCCCGGACATCTCGGCGCGGGTGACGAAGCGGCGCTGATCCACCACCCCGGAGGGGTCGCACCAGCCCGCGTCAAGCGCGCCATCCGTGATCGTCGCGCGAAAATACACATCGACCTGGTGATACCCGCTTTCGGGGTCGTGGAACTCGTTGACGAGGCAGGGATCGCCCACCGCGACGCTCAGGCCCGTCTCCTCATGCAGCTCGCGCACGAGATTGTCGGGCAGCGAGGCACCGGATTCGGCGCGCCCGCCCGGCGCGCACCACAGATCGCTGACCCCGCCCGGCCAGGCATTGACCAGAAGCAGCCGGTTCGCGTGCAGGATGATGCCGCGCACGGCGATGCGGGGAGGCTGGGCGGACATGCGCCGAGGTTCCCGCACTCGCGCCGGTTTGTCCATGCCCGGCCCTCGAAAGAAGGCGACAGTTGAATTATGTCAGCGCGATGAGACTCGTGGTTGCCATACTCTTTCTGTCCGGTTGCGCGGCAGCCATGCCCACAGCACCCGCCCGCGGGGACTGTGTCGTTCTGCTGCACGGGCTCGCGCGCGGGGCCGGGTCGATGACGATGATCGAGGATGCGCTCGAGGGCAACGGCTACACCGTGATCAACCAGCCCTACCCCTCGACGCAGGCGCCGATCGGGGAGCTCGTCGCCGAGGTGGGGCGCGGGGTCGCCGATTGCGGCGACGCGCGAACGCATTTCGTGACCCATTCGATGGGGGGTATCCTGACCCGCGCCTGGCTCGCCGAGAACGAGCCCGAAGCGATGGGGCGCGTCGTGATGCTCGCCCCGCCCAATCGCGGCTCCGAGCTCGTCGATGCCTTCAGCGACCTCGGACCTTTCGGGTGGATTCACGGCCCCGCCGGGCTGGAGCTGAGCACGGATCCCGAATCCACACCCAACATCCTGCCGCCCGAACCCGATTACGAGCTCGGCGTGATCGCCGGCGATGTCTCCTTCAACCCGATCTATTCGGCGATGATCGAGGGGGACGACGACGGCAAGGTCGCCGTGGAAAGCACGCGCCTGCCCGGAATGGCCGATCATATCGTCCTGCCGGTGAGCCACACCTTCATGGTCTTCAACCCGATCGTGATCGCCGAGACAGTGCATTTCCTCGAGCATGGACGCTTCGATCATGACATCGGCTTTCGCGACGCGATCGGCGAGCTGTTCGGCGACTGAGCGGACTCAGCGCGGGCGGATGCGGTTGACGTGCCCCATCTTGCGGCCCGGGCGCGCGGCGGTCTTGCCGTAGAGGTGGATCGCGGCGCCCGGCTCATGCGCGATCTCCGCCAGCCGGTCGATGTCGCTGCCGACGAGGTTTTCCATCTCGACATCGCAATGGCGTGCGCCGTTGCCGAGCGGCCAGCCCGTAATGGCCCGGATATGCTGCTCGAACTGATCGATCGCACAGCCCTGCTGCGTCCAGTGACCGGAATTGTGCACGCGCGGCGCGATCTCGTTGACGACGAGGCCGCCGGGCGTGACGAACAGCTCGATCCCCATCACGCCGGTATACTCCAGCGCGTTGAGCACCTGGCCGGCGAGCAGGGCCGCATCAGTGCGCCGCGCGGTGTCGAGCGGCGCGGGCACGGTAGTGCGGCGCAGGATACCGTCCGCGTGGTCGTTGCGCCCCGGATCATAGCACACGACTTCGCCGGTCAGCCCGCGCGCGGCGATGACCGACGCCTCGAAGCGAAACGGCACGACCCCTTCGAGGATCGCGGGCGCGGCGGCAATGGCATCGAGCGCGGCCTCGGCATCGGCGGCGCTATCGATGCGGGCCTGCCCCTTGCCGTCATAACCGAGGCGGCGGGTCTTGAGGATCGCGGGCGTGCCGATTTGCGCGAGCGCGGCGCGCAGATCCGCGCGCGAGTCCACCGGCGCGTAAGGCGCCGTGGCGAGCCCGAGTCCATCGAGGAAACGCTTCTCGGCCAGACGGTCCTGGCTGATTTCGAGCGCGCGGATCCCCGGCCGGATCGATCGGCGCGCGCCGACGGCCTCGAGCGCGGCGACCGGGATGTTCTCGAACTCGAAGGTGACGAGATCGACATCGGTGGCGAAGGCATCGAGCGCGGCAGCGTCGTCATAGGCCGCGGTGGTGGCGCGGTGCGCGAGCTGCGCGGCCGGGCCATCGGCGGCCGGGTCATAGACATGCGTGCGGTAACCGAGCCGCCCCGCCGCCACCGATAGCATCCGCCCGAGCTGGCCGCCGCCGAGAATGCCGATCGTCGCGCCGGGGCGGAGCGGCTCAGTCATCGGAGGGGACCTCGGGAATCGCAGCCGACAGCTCCGCGCGCCAGGCGGCGAGGCGCGCATCGAGCGCCGGGTCCGACAGCGCGAGGATCTGTGCCGCCATCAACCCGGCATTCGCCGCACCCCCGATCGCCATCGTCGCCACCGGAAAGCCGCGCGGCATCTGCACGATCGAATAGAGGCTGTCCACCCCGGACAGCGCCGCGGTGCGCACCGGCACCCCGATCACGGGTAGCCGCGTTTTTGAGGCGATCATGCCCGGCAGATGCGCTGCCCCGCCCGCGCCGGCTATGATCGCCGCGAGCCCGCGCTCGGCCGCCGTCTCGCCGTAGCGCCAGAGCCGGTCCGGGGTGCGGTGGGCGGAGACGATGCGCGTCTCGTAGGCCAGGTCGAGCGCGTCGAGGATTTCGGCCGCCGCGCGCATGGTCGGCCAGTCCGACTGGCTGCCCATGATGATGCCGATCCGTGCCTGCGCCATGCGCGCCCCCTTTTCCCGGCGGGCACTATAGTCGTCTCTGCCCCGGCCGCAACGGCGCGCTCAGGCGATGATGTCGGGATAGAGCTCGTCCTCGATGCGCGCGATCTCGTCCTTGAGGGCGAGTTTGCGCTTCTTGAGCCGGCGCAACGCCAGCGCGTCGCCCCGCCCGCCCGCGTCGAGCGCAGCGATGGCCTCGTCGAGATCGCGATGTTCGCGGCGCAGCACATCAAGGCGCACGCGCAGCACCTCCTCGCGGTCAAGTTCATGCGGAGCATTCATGCCGGATCGGTCCCTGCGCTACGACCGCACCATACTATCCGCTGCGCCGGCGCAGGCAAACCCCCGTGCGCCGAAGGGCTTGCACGGGCGCGCAGCCGGCCCCATATCCTGCGTAAAGGTCGCCGCAACGGGACCACCCCGCACTGTCGCTTGAAACAAGGACATGCCGATGACGAAACACGCCCTGGGGGCGCACCCCTTCCTGCTCGGCTTCGATCAGCTCGAGCGTCTCGTGGAGCGGACCGCCAAGTCTGGCAATGACGGCTATCCGCCCTACAACATCGAACAACGCGGTGAGCACGCCTATCGTGTCACTCTGGCCGTGGCCGGGTTTCGCGAGGCGGATCTGTCCATCACCCTCGAGGATCGCCAGTTGGTGATCCGGGGGCGGCAGGACGAGCCGGCCGAAGATCGCGTCTACCTGCATCGCGGCATCGCCACGCGGCAGTTCCAACGCGCCTTCGTGCTCGCCGACGGGGTCGAGGTCGCGGGCGCGCAGATGGAAAACGGCCTGCTGCATGTCGATCTGCGCCGCGCGCCGCCGGAAACCACGGTGCGCAGCATTGAAATCAACCGGTCCTGACGGAGGTCGCGATGGAAACGAAATACGAATTCGGTGACGTGGCCCGCGACCGCATCGTGTATGTGCGCCCGGTCGCGGTGTCCGATCTTCCCGACGAGATCCGCGCCGAGGCGCGCGGGTTCGACACGCTCTATGCGGTGCACGATTCGCGTGGCGAGCGCCTCGCGCTGGTGCGCGACCGCAATCTGGCCTTCATCCTCGCGCGCCAGAACGACATGGCGCCGGTGAGCGTTCACTGAACGCGGCCCGCGCGGCGCTCAGCGCGTCGCGCGGCGCCCGCCGGTGACCGACAGCGCCACCCCGCCGAACACCACGGCCGCCGCGGCCACGGCTCGCCACTCCAGCGCCTCACCGAGCAAGAGCACCCCGCCCGCCATCGCGATGACGGGCACAGTGAGCTGCACGACGCCCGCCGTCGCCGCCGCGAGGCGCGGCAGCACGGCATACCACAGCGCATAGCCGAGCCCAGAGGCCACCGCGCCGGACACCACCGCAAGCGCGACGCCCCATCCCGTGACCGGCACAGCGCCCGGCACAAGCACCAGCGCGACCAGCGCCGGAGGCGCGGCGAGGGCAAAATTGCCCGCCGTCGCAGCCAGCGGATCGCGCACCCTTGCGCCCATCAGCGAATACAGCCCCCAGCCGAGCCCCGCCGCCGCCATCAGTGCCGTACCCGCCAGGGGCGGCGCCACGCCGGCGGGGCTGAGCAGCCAGACCAGCCCGGCAAAGGCGACACCCGCCCCCGCGATCCGCCGCGCGCTCGAAACCTGCCGCATCAGCGCACCGCCCGCAAACATCACCAGTTGCACGACGCCGAACAGGATCAGCGCGCCCAGACCCGCATCGAGGGTGAGATAGGCGAAGGAAAAGCCGAGCATGTAGAGCGCAAGCCCCGCCACCGCGAGCGGGTGCGCCATCCGCCACGCCGCCATCACGGCACGGTCGCGAGCCGCGACAATCGCGAGAAGCGTGACCGCCCCCGCCACCAGCCGGATCAGTGCGAACTCGCCCGCCCCGATCGCACCATCCATGAGCGCGAGCCGGTTGAGCAGGGAATTCGACGCGAAAAGCGTCATCACGAGCGCAGTGAGCAGAAAGAACCGCATCGCGCGACCCTGCGTCGCGGAGCGGGGCATCGCAAGGGCGGCGCATGAAAAAGGGGGCCGCGAACGGCCCCCTTCGATCTGCGCAATGGTGCGCGGCTTACATCATGCCGCCCATGCCGCCCATGTCGGGCATGCCACCGCCGCCGCCGCCGGCGCCCTGGCCCTTCGGCTCGGGCTTGTCGGCGATCATCGCCTCGGTGGTGATGAGCAGACCGGCGACCGATGCGGCGTCCTCGAGCGCGGTGCGCACGACCTTGGCCGGGTCGATCACGCCGAATTTGAACATGTCGCCATATTCCTCGGTCTGCGCGTTGAAGCCGAACTTCAGATCGTCGCTCTCGCGGATCTTGCCGGCCACGACCGAGCCGTCCACGCCGGCATTCTCGGCGATCTGGCGCAGCGGGGCCTCGAGCGCCTTGCGCACGATGGCGATGCCCGCGGTCTGGTCAGGGTTCTCGCCCTTGAGACCCTCGAGCGTCTTGGCCGCCTGCAGCAGGCTCACGCCGCCGCCGACGACGATACCTTCCTGCACCGCGGCGCGGGTCGCGTTGAGCGCGTCATCGACGCGGTCCTTGCGCTCCTTGACCTCGGTCTCGGTCATGCCGCCGACACGGATCACCGCAACACCGCCCGCCAGCTTGGCGAGGCGCTCCTGCAGCTTCTCCTTGTCGTAATCCGAGGTGGTCTCCTCGATCTGCTGACGGATCTGGGCGGTGCGCGCCTCGATCTCGGACTTCTCGCCGAGGCCGTCGACGATGGTCGTCTCGTCCTTGGTGATCTCGATCTTCTTGGCCTTGCCGAGCATGTCCATGGTGACATTCTCGAGCTTCATGCCGAGCTCTTCGGAGATCACCTGACCGCCGGTCAGCACCGCGATATCCTGCAGCATCGCCTTGCGGCGATCGCCGAAGCCGGGCGCCTTCACGGCCGCGATCTTCAGGCCGCCGCGCAGCTTGTTGACCACGAGCGTGGCCAGCGCTTCGCCCTCGACATCCTCGGCGATGATCAGGAGCGGCTTCTGGCTCTGGATCACCTGCTCAAGGAGCGGCACCATCGGCTGCAGCGAGGAAAGCTTCTTCTCGTGCAGCAGGATGAGGCAGTCATCGAGCTCGGCGATCATCTTGTCGGAGTTGGTCACGAAGTAGGGCGACAGGTAGCCGCGGTCGAACTGCATGCCCTCGACGACCTCGGTCTCGGTCTCGAGGCCCTTGTTCTCCTCGACGGTGATGACACCCTCGTTGCCGACCTTCTGCATCGCGTCGGCGATCTGGCGGCCGATCTCGGCTTCGCCGTTGGCGGAGATGGTGCCGACCTGGGCGACCTCCTCGGTGCCCTCGACGGGGCGCGCGGCCTTGCGGATCGCCTCGACGGCCTTGTCGGTGGCAAGGTCGATGCCGCGCTTGAGGTCCATCGGGTTCATGCCCGCGGCCACGCCCTTGACGCCTTCCTTGATGATCGCCTGGGCGAGCACGGTGGCGGTCGAGGTGCCGTCGCCGGCCTCGTCATTGGTGCGGTTGGCCACTTCCTTGACCATCTGCGCGCCCATGTTCTCGAACTTGTCCTCGAGCTCGATCTCCTTGGCGACGGTGACGCCGTCCTTGGTGATGCGCGGCGAGCCGAAGCTCTTGTCGAGGACCACGTTGCGGCCCTTGGGGCCCAGCGTGACCTTCACGGCATTTGCGAGCGTGTTGACGCCGCGGATCATGCGATCGCGGGCATCGGTATCGAACTTGACGTCCTTGGCAGCCATTGTGGAATGCTCCTGGTTGTCGGGTTTCGGTTACGAAGGGCGCGGCCTCAGCTCATGACGCCGAGGATGTCGCTCTCCTTCATGATGAGGTATTCTTCGCCGTCGATGGTGACCTCGGTGCCCGACCACTTGCCGAACAGGATCTTGTCACCTTCCTTGACGGCCATCGCGATGAGCTCGCCGGAATCCTTGCGCGCGCCTTCGCCTGTGGCGATGACCTCGCCCTCCTGGGGCTTTTCCTTGGCGGTTTCGGGGATGATGAGTCCGCCCTTGGTGGTGTCGTCGCTCTCGACGCGGCGCACGAGCACCCGGTCATGCAGCGGTTTGAATGCCATCTGAGAACGCTCCCTCAGTTCGTTTGAAAGGATTAGCACTCGCCCTGTGTGAGTGCCAACAGCGCCGAGATAAGCAAATCCGCGGACCCTGTCAACAGGTGATGCGCGGCAATCGCGCCCCCACCTGCCGGCCGCGCGATTGCGCGAAAATCCGCGGGTGAAAACGGTTTATCCGGCCGGTCCTGTTGGAGTAGACTTGCGCGCAACACGGCCCGTCGCAAGGGAGGTCCGACATGCGCTGCGTCTTCGTCCAGTTCCGCTGCATCCCCGGCAAGACCTACGAGGTCGCCGATGCGATCTATGAGCGCGAGGTCGTCTCGGAGCTCTACTCGACCTCGGGCGATTTCGACCTGATCGCGAAGGTCTATATCCCACGCGACGAAGATGTCGGCCACTACCTCACCGAGCGGCTCTTCGACATCTCGGGCATCAGCCGGACCCTGACCACCATGACCTTCCGGGCGTTCTGAGATGGCGCGCGGCATCGTGATCACCGGGGCGAGCGCGGGCATCGGGGCGGCCTGTGCGCATCATTTCCTCGCCGATGGCTGGCAGGTGGGGCTCGTCGCGCGGCGCGCCGACAGGCTCGAGGCGGTCGCGCAGGGGCATGCGAACGCGCTCGTCCTGCCCTGCGACGTGGCCGATCCCGACGCCGTCGAGGCGGCCTTCGACGCGGCGGCGACCCGGTTCGGGCGCATCGACGTGCTGTTCAACAATGCCGGGATCTTCCCGGCCGCCGCGCTGATCGACGAGATGAGCGTCGCCGACTGGCAGCGCGCGCTCGACATCAACCTGACCGGCATGGTGCTGTGCGCGCGTGCCGCCTTCGGCCGAATGCGCGCGCAGGACCCGCAGGGCGGTCGGATCATCAACAACGGCTCGATCTCGGCGCACGCGCCGCGGCCGCGCTCGATGGCCTACACCACCACCAAGCACGCGATCACCGGGCTGACGAAGAGCCTCGCCCTCGACGGGCGGAACTTCGACATCGCCTGTGGCCAGATCGACATCGGCAATGCGCGCACCGAACTCGCCGCCAAGATCGGCAAGGGCGCTGCGCAGCCCGACGGCACGGTGCGCCCCGAGCCGATGATGGAACTCGGTCCCGTCGTCGATGCGGTGGCCTACATGGCAGGGCTGCCGAGCTCGGCGAATGTCCTGACGATGACGGTGATGGCGAGCGGGGCGCCCTTCGTGGGGCGCGGCTAGAGCGCGTCGCTTCCTTTCGGATTCAGGATTCCCAGATCGGCCATGATGTGGTTCCCTTCCCTTGAGGCAGATATTGGGGTCACAGATGGGCAAGCCACATCCGATAGAACTTCGAA